>CACZQA010000294.1 GCA_902783175.1 uncultured Coriobacteriaceae bacterium | reverse complement strand
GATCTGGTCGAGTACCTCCTGTGATGTGAACACATACTTGCCTCGCCCGTTTTCCGTAATGTAAACCAGCTGCGTATCAGCGAGCTTCTTAATTTCGCGCTGCTGGTTCTTCAGTGCCGTTGAAGGAAATATTGGAGTCATTGCAAGCACCTCGCGTTAATGAAAGGCCGTTATTGAGTACTCTATTACGGACCCAATAATACTATCAACAGAAACGTGAGGTGCCACCGAAAGCCCAAAGCGGTGGCGTGTCACATAAGGCGTACGACGCCCCAGGCTGACACAGCAAGAGCTCGTCATCGCGCCAGCGTTAATCATCAAAGAGCAGCCGCCTGCTCCTTTGCAAAATGCACCCTTGCTGTCTCATCGAGCTGCGCGGCGATCTCCTTGAACTCTCGGTTGAGGTCAAGCGTCTTCACACTGATCTGATTGCCGCTCATCTGGTACACGCAATCGGGCTGCATCTGCTCGTCCGTCTTGGCATAGAGCAGCATCCCGCTCACCTCGTGGTCGGTGTCTGCGAGCTCCGCCTCCCTGTTCTTTACGTAGCTGAATATCTGATACAGGTTTTCGGAATGGACCTTGGCAACCCCGTACGATTCTTGCAGCGTGTGCGCGTAGTACTTAGCATCGATGATGAGCTCCCTGTTGCCGCGCCTCAACACGACATCGGTCTGCATGATGGGAAGCAAGGTCCCCATGCCGTCGTCGAGCGCCCACTTTACCTGGGGCGAGGAAGTGGCCGCGCAGTCGCATTCCGCTGCGTAATACTCGAGGATGAACTTCTCGTACAGCCTTTCCATGTGCTGGTCGTCGACGAACCGCGCCAGCTTGCGCTCGCCTCTTTCCGTGGTTATGAGCATGCCTTCGAGAACAAGCTGGCAAACGCTCAGCAGAAAACGGTACGAGACGTTGTTCCGCTGAAACCGCAAGGCATCCCACCGGATACTCGCAGGCTCTATCTCGTCTACGCTCGAGAAGAAGAGCATCGTCTTGCGCAGATCGCTGCGGCGCCCATCTGCAACCTGGCCATGCCTAAGCAGAAGCATCGAGATGGTTTTGAGCACCTGATTGTATAGGTTGTTCTCGGAGAGCTCGTCGTATTCGCACGACAAGCGCTGGGTGCGGGCAATCCTGTTGCGGATAGTTCCGGCTAGCTCGATTTTTCCTCGCAGCGTAGGAAGGTCCTCCGTACGGTTCAGGTATTCCCGATACAGGCCCTGCTTCACCTGACGAGTGATCCCCTTGGCGAGGGTGGCGGCAAAGAGGTCGTGCAAGTGCTCGAACTCCTCACCGGCAAGGTCTTCGTACTGGTCCAGGTTCAGCGCGTGGAAGGCATAGGCCAGCATGTAGAAGACGTTCTTGATGTAGATGCTCTTGTCCTTTGTCGTCACCGTTGGAACACCCCGTGGAGCACGTTGTCCCAGCGCGTCACCTTGGCCTCGTCATCAAACCAGTACTCGCGCAGCATGGGCATGATGTCAAAGTCAACGACCTGCCTGCCCCATGAGTCGGCATCGTCCGTTGGCTTCCTCCCGCAGAAGCAGCTGTGGCCGATGCAGAACCCCTTTCCGAGCGACTTGTCGCGTGCTATCTCCGCATTGAGGTCTTTCACCTTGTCAACCAGCTCGTCGATGGTTTCACTCCCCAAGCTCTCGCGGTATTCGGAAAAGCCCTTGGTGTCAAATCCGGGCTCCATGTCGAAGAAGCTGAACCTGCGTCTCAGCGCATAGTCGATCATGGCCAGCGAACGGTCGGCGGTGTTCATCATCCCGATGATATAGAGGTTCGCGGGCACGCTAAACGGCATGCCGTTGTACGCGAGGGTCACCTTTGTGCCGCGGTAGTCGGCCTCGATGAGCATAAGCAGCTCGCCAAAAATCTTGCTCATGTTTCCGCGGTTAATCTCGTCGATGATGAAAAAGAACGGCTTATCCGGCTGGTTGGCCGCTTTCTGGCAGAAGCGGAAGAAAATACCGTACTTCAGCTCGAAGGTGTCGCCCTCGGGACGGTACCCCATGATGAAGTCCTCGTAGGAGTAGCTCTGGTGGAACTGGACAAACTCGATGCGGTTGTCGTCTTTCTCGCCCATGATCGACCAGGCCAGCCGGCGCGCACAGAAGGTCTTGCCCACACCCGGCGCTCCCTGCAAGATAACGTTCTTCTTGTGCATGAGGATGGCACGCAGCTGCTCGTAGCGCGCGTCGTCCATGTAGACGTCTCTGAGAAAATCTGCCTTGTCGTAGCTGTCGGCTTGCTTTTCGCTGGCAAGCGGATTCTGCTCGCGCACGAGTCCGGGGCCCGGATCCAGTGCCTCGCAGTCGATTGGAATGGACAAGTCCTCGGTGTTTTCAGGACTTTTTCCCCGCTCGACAGACGAAGGCGCGCCCTCAAGCTTCGCCCGCACTCCCTTGCCGTCCTGTTCCTGGTCCCACATGAGCAGGTCGAGGATGTAGTCGTGCATCGTCTTCCCCTCTTCGGCCGCCGCGAGCTTGAGCTTCGCGACGAGCATCTTCGGGCAGTGGACGTTCACGACCGTCGCGTTCTTCGGATACGGCCTTCCCTTCCTCTTCCGCTTCACTGTATTCTCGCTTAAGTCGATGTGGTCCAGCGCCTCCGCGAGCTCATCGCGAAGCCGCCAGACCCATGAGCCCTTATCGTCTTCGCCCGCAGGCCTACCCACATAGAGAACGGGCCACCATTTTGAGCCGCTGCCGTCGCCTCTGCTCATGACAGGGCAGCTCGTCTTCTTGGCCACGCGCTTGGCAAGCGCAGATGACCCGCTGTTGTAGAAGTTCTTGGTCTCGCCGTACTCCTCAGCAAGCTGTGTGCATGTCGCGGCACCACCGTAATCAAGAAGCCGACGCATAATCTGCAGGCTGCTGTCCGTGAACACCTCTGGGTCAACCAACAGCGCAGCCCAGTCGTCGACGGTTAGCCCCGGGTCGTACTCGCTTCTCTCGGGCCACCATGCATTATCGTCGTCATGATTGTGCAGGTAGCTGCTGATGTAGTAGCAAAAGTCGGTGGTGAGCGTACGCATTTCGGGATCGGGGTAGCATTCTGCCGTGAGGTTTTTATCGAGGATCTTGCGCAGCTCGCCGTCCCTTTTGAGCTCGGCGTTTATCTCGTCATAGAGCGCGAGATGATTG
>CACZQA010000293.1 GCA_902783175.1 uncultured Coriobacteriaceae bacterium | reverse complement strand
CGCTCGAGCACATCACACGTCAGGTCGAAGCGGCATTTGCCGACGTCGACCCCCAGGATATCGCTGAATCCATCATCGCCTACGAGCCCATCTGGGCCATCGGCACCGGGCATGCGGCCACGCCCGAGCAGGCGCAGGAGGTCTGCGCGCACATCCGTTCCGTGATCGCCTCTGTGGCGGGCTCAGACGTCGCGGACAAGATCCGCATCCTCTACGGGGGTTCGATGAAGCCCGAAAACGCCGCGCAGTTCCTGCCGCTTCCCGATGTGGACGGCGGGCTCATCGGCGGCGCTGCGCTCGACGCGAAGAAGTTCTGCGAGCTTGTCGACCTTGCCCTCAAGCACTGCTGCGAAAAGTAGGAAACCCTGCGCCCCGGCACGTATCGCCGGGGCGTTTGACTGTTTGGTGCGCGCTGCGGCTGTTTTGGCCGTACGTGACGCGAATCTGTAAGGAGCACGAAAGACATGAAACCTGTTCTGCTTGCCATCATGGACGGCTTCGGGCTTGCCCCCGACGGCCCGGGCAACGCGATCTCGTTGGCGAACAAGCCCTTCTACGACGACCTGTGGGCCACGTGCCCGCATACGACGCTCGGCGCGTCTGGACGCGACGTGGGGCTTCCCGACGGCCAGATGGGCAATTCCGAGGTCGGGCACCTCAACATGGGCTCCGGGCGTGTCGTCCACCAGGAGCTCACGCGCATCAACGACGCGTGCGAGGACGGCTCGATCGAGGAAAACGAGGTCCTCATCGAGGCCATCGACAAGGCAGTGGCCTCGGGGAACGCCGTGCATTTCCTCGGCTTGCTCTCTGACGGCGGCGTGCACAGCAACATGGCGCACCTCGAGGCGCTCATCAAGATGGCGGCCAAGCGCGGTGCACGCGACCTGCGCGTCCACGCGTTCATGGACGGCCGCGACGTCGACCCCAAGAGCGGCGCCGGCTACATGCAGCGCCTCATCGACTACGACGAGGATATATTCTTCAAGTATCAGGGCACCGAGGTCTCCATCTCGACGATCTCGGGTCGCTACTATGCCATGGACCGCGACAGGCGCTGGGATCGCGTCCAGACGGCGTGGACGGCCATCGCGATGGCAGGCGGCAAGGGGTTCGGCAAGGGCCGTCCCGTGCAGGCGATCAACGCCTACTACAACGCGGGCATCACCGACGAGTTCATCATCCCGACGGTGCTTGACCACAGGGGCGTGCGCCACGGCGACACGATGATCTTCTTCAACTTCCGCCCCGATCGCGCCCGCGAGCTGACGCGCGCGTTCACGGACAAGGACTTCGATGGCTTCGAGCGCCCCTATGTGCCCGAGGTCAACTTCGTCTGCCTGACCGAGTATGACCCCGATATCGACGCTCCGGTCGCATTCCCCAAGGTCTTCCCGGAAAACACCCTCGCGGACTACCTGGCTGCAAACGGTCTCACGCAGTACCACACCGCAGAGACCGAGAAGTACGCGCACGTCACGTTCTTCTTCAATGGTGGGGTAGAGCAGCCCAAGCCGGGCGAGCAGCGCAAGCTGATCGCGAGCCCGAAGGTGGCGACCTACGACCTGCAGCCCGAGATGTCCGAGCCCGAGGTCACCGCGACGCTCGAGGAGGCCATCAACAACGACGCGGCAGACGTCTACATCGTCAATTACGCCAACTGCGACATGGTGGGCCACACGGGCGTCATTCCGGCGGCGGTCAAGGCCGTCGAGGCGGTCGACCACGGCCTGTCGCGCATCGTGCCCGCAATCCTTGCCAAAGGCGGCGCGGCGCTCATCACGGCAGACCACGGCAATGCGGACAAAGAGCTGGCAGATGACGGCGTGAGCCCGTTCACGGCGCATACCACCAACCGCGTCCCGTTCATCTTGGCAAGCGGCGATACAACGCTCGGCCTGCAGGACACGGGTGAGGGCAGGCTCGCGGATGTGGCCCCGACGCTCGTCGATATCCTGGGCCTGGAAAAACCTTCTGAATGGACTGGAAATTCATTGTTGACTCGCGAATAGCTTGTCGCTACAATACTGAACTCGCAGCGCTGAGCGTTGCAAGTTTTTGAAGGAGTAAAGGTACGTGAACGCAATTCTTGACTTTATGCATTCGGCACCGTTTTGCTATGTGATGCTCGTCATCTGGGCCATCTCCGCAATTGGGCTGATTGTGTTTGTCATGATGCATTCCGGCAAGGGCACCGGCGTTTCCGAGGCCATTGCAGGCAGCATCTATGGCACCGATTCGGGGTCGAGCATTGTGGAGAAAAATCTCGACCGAATTACTGTGGTATTCGCGATCGTTTTTATGGTATCGTTGCTTCTGCTGATGATTGCTTATCCTCACGGATCGATTGGCTAAGCAAGCATCAAACCTTGATAACGTGTCGGAGTGGCGGAATGGCAGACGCGCTAGCTTGAGGTGCTAGTGCCTAATTTAACGGGCGTGGGGGTTCAAGTCCCCCCTCCGACACCAAAAGACTTGAATGAACCGGCTGAGGCGAAAACGTTTCAGCCGGTTCTTTTTATATTCTCAGGCGCAAGGGCGGAAATCTTCCCTTTGCGCCGTCTTTTCACAGAGGAGCAACAAATGGGTATGAAGAGGCGCGAGCTGGACGGCATTCCTGCCGCCGAGCAGCGAAACATCCAGGTAAGGCGCGTCATGCTGCTGGTGCTGTGCCTCAACTTGGGCGTCGCGCTCGCAAAGATCTTCACGGGATACGCGTTTTCCTCCGGTGCCGTGCGGGCAGATGGCATCCACTCGCTGTTCGACGCCGCGAGCAACGTGGTGGCGCTGCTGGGCGTCGCGATTGCCGCGCGTCCTGCCGATGTGGGCCATCCGTACGGGCATGCCAAGTACGAGACCTTCGCGAGCATGTTCATCGGCATCTTGCTTGTGGGCGCGGCATGTGAGGTCGGCTGG
>CACZQA010000292.1 GCA_902783175.1 uncultured Coriobacteriaceae bacterium | reverse complement strand
TTGCCGGGCTAGGCAATCGCCCGACAGGATAAAAGCACGGATTTTCCGCGCGAGCTACGTCAGCCCGCCGCAGGGCCCGTGCCCACGGACGTGATCTCGTTTTGGGCCGAGTAGATCGAGTGGAACGTCACGTCGTGCAGCACTTCGCCACTCGCGCTCGTCACGTAGTAGTGGATGTCGATCTTGCGCCCATCTTGGCCGGACTGCGTGATCTTGGTCGTGCCCGCAGGCAGGTCGGGGGTGTTCTCGGTAACCTTCACGTACTTGTCGCCCGGCTGCCACTCGCCGCGCTCGCACTTGACCTGACGGCCGTCCTTCGTGCCCCACATCGAGACGACGACGTTGTCGCCCGAGGCCGTCGCGGTCATGAGGACGTAGGTGCTCATGTCGTTCTTGAAGGCGAAGTCCGGGGACTCCCACGAGACCGTCGCGTCGGCAAATCCCTCGTCGTCGTAGGCGGGGATGTAGAAGTCGTGGTTGACGCGGTTCTCGATGCCGAGCCCGGAGAAGCACGCCGCGTTGTAGATGCACGTGGCAACCTGGCACACGCCGCCGCCGAGCTGGTCCTCGTGCTTGCCGTCGACGATGACGGCGGCCTTGTCGAAGCCCTTCTCCTCGGTGCGCTCCCCCGTCGTCTGGTTGAACGACCACACGTCGCCCGGCGCGACGAGCGAGTTGTTGATCATCTTGCACAGCAGGCGGATGTTGTTGATGCGCGCCGTGGTGCCCGACAGCGGAATGGACCAGGTGGCGAGACGCTCGGTGATGCCCATGGCGTTTGCCTCGTCGGTGGTGAGGTCGGGCTCGATGACGGTGTCTTGCAGCTCGATGGTGCGCGAAGCGCTCGAGGCCTCCCTCGTGACCGTCTTGCCGTTGCCGTCTTTGGAAGCGACGATGGGCTTGCCGTTTCCGAAGACGATGTTCTGCAGCGAGATCTCGGCCGTGGCACGGTCGGGCCCATTGCCCTCGACGCTCGGTATGACCTTGACCGTCTCGCCGTCGGAGGTGTCGAACGAGGCGCTCACCGCGCCGCCGCGCGCCTTGTCGCCGAGCACGCTCACGAGGTACTTGTCGAAGGCGCCTTGGTCGATATAGGCCTGCAGCGCATAGCCGGAGGGGTCCGTACCAGTCGACATATCGTATTTGGAGTCGCCCGCGTTGCCCTGGACGACGCTTTGCTTGCCCGTGGAGAACTCGATGATCTGGCCGGGCTGCAGCACCGTCTGCCCGACGAGCTTGCCGAGCGCGGCGGGGTCGAGCGTCCACGAATCGGACTGGTACGTGACCGTCACGTCGTCTTTGATCGCGGCGGAAACCTGGTCGACGACCTTCTGCGCCGTCTCGTCGGAGATGTTGCGGGTCACCGTGTGCATGGGCACCTCGCAGTACGGGGCGCCCGTGTTGAACGCCGCGCGCGAGATGCTGGTCACGAACGGGGTCTCGTCGACGAGGTAGCCGTCTTTGCCGGAGACGAGCGAGACCTTGCCGTCGTCGATGGCAAAGGTGCTGTTGACGATGGCCGTGCCAGCCGCCTCGTTGATCTCGCTCACGAGGCTGTTGAAGAACTCCTGGTTGTACGAGATGGTCGCCTGGTAGTTTTTGGGCGAGAAGTACGCCACGAAGCGGTCTGCGACGAAGTTGCCCTCGCGGCCGTAGGCAAACGCCTGCGTGGCGAGCGCGTTGCCGTCGACGTAGGCGCCGATCGTGTTCGCGTTGACGTTCCACTTGTCGGCAGAGCCGTCGCCGTCGATATCTGCGGAGGCGGCGATGTTGTCGTGCTTTTTCTCGTCGGCATACGCCACGTTGGGATCCCCCGTGTTGCCTGCGGCATCGAGGTCGACGCCGTCTTTGCTGGCGATGTCCGAGTTCTTGTATACGGTGATGCTCATCGACTGCACGACTGGAGACAGCTGCTCGTTGAGCTTGTTCGACGCCTCGTCGATGGTAAGGCCGCCGACGTCGACGCCCTCGACGCTCACGCCCTTGTGGATCTTGCCCCACGAGCCGAACAGGTCGACTACCCCAAAGCCGAGGAAGAAGACGATGGCGAGCGTTATGGGAAGCATGACCTTGAGGTGCTTGACGAAAAAGCCCCCGAAGGCGCGCCCCGTCGATTCCGTGCGGGGCTTGGGCCCCGCCGCGGCTGCCCCTTTGCCGCCGGCAGCATGCGAGCTGCGGGTCGAAGCCTGCAGAAGCGAGGAGGTCTTGCCGGTGGGAAGCTTGCGCTGCGGCTTGGCAGCGGGTGTTGCGCCTGGCTTTTTCGCGGCAGCGCGCACGGGCTTAGAAGGCGCCTGCTTGGCCGTGGCGCGGGAGCGCTCGACTGGCTTTCGGATGGAAGTCGCCGCGCGCGCGTTGCTGCGCTTGGACGGCGCCGGGTGTGCAGCGGAAGACTTTGAGCTTGCATGGACTTTCTTGACCGTGGACTGTGCCTTTTGCTGTACGGGTTTTTTCGGGCTGATGCCCGCGCTTTTCGCAGAGCGTTTGTGGACCTTCTTCTGGGGTGTCCCAGAATGGGGGCCGAGCGGATTGTTTATGTTAGTGAGCTTTGCCAACGCGTGCTTTCTTCTCCCGTAGCAGCCTGTACATGTAGCATTGGAGAATACCACCAAACGGGCAGGCACATACGCCGAATTGCAGTTTCGCGCAAAGTGTCACGAGGCTGCAACGTTACGCGCGGTCACGCCTCCATGCGGCAATCATCTGGTACGCACGCA
>CACZQA010000291.1 GCA_902783175.1 uncultured Coriobacteriaceae bacterium | reverse complement strand
CGATCCCGCAAAATCCTCGGGCAGCTGCTTGGCGATGCTGCGCGCGAGCTTGCTCGCGCTCGCCCGGTACAGCTTGTCCTGTTCGCCGGCCATCTCCGCGTAGACGACGTTCTCGTTTTTCTCGGGTAGGTCGCCGAGCACGTCGCCTTTCAGGCGGCGCAAGATGAAGGGGCCGACCAGGCTCTGCAGGCGCTTCGCCGCCGCCTCGTCGCCGTTGCCGATGGGCGTGGAGAAGCGGCGTGCGAACTCCTTTTGCGTGCCGAGCACGCCCGACATGAGAAAGTCGAAGATGCTCCACAGGTCGGAGAGGCGGTTTTCCACGGGCGTGCCCGTGAGCGCGAAGCGGGTCTTGGCAACGAGCTGCTTGACGCTGCGCGCCGCCTGCGTCTTCGCGTTCTTGATGTAGTGCGCCTCGTCGAGCACGACGGTCCCGAACGAGAGGCAGGCGAGCTGGTCGATGTCGCGCCTGACGTAGTCGTACGAGGTAACGAGCACGTCGAAGCTGCCTGCTGCCGCGATTGCGTCCCTGCGCTGCGCCTTGGTTCCCACGAGCGCAGCCGCCTTGAGGCCGGGCGCGAAGCGCTCGAGCTCGGACATCCAGTTGTAGACGAGCGAGGCGGGGCACACGACGAGCGAGGTGCCGGCCTCGCCATGCGGCCGCGTCGCAGCCTCGTGCAGCAGGTAGGCGATCGTCTGCAGGGTCTTTCCGAGGCCCATGTCGTCGGCGAGGATTCCGCCGAACCCCAGCTTGCCGAGCAGGCACAGCCAGCGGTAGCCCTCTTCTTGATAGCTGCGCAGCGTGGCGTCGAGGCCGTCTGGCAGGGGGATGTCGGAATCCGCGATGGTCTCGAATTCGCGCACGATGCGGCGGAAGCCCTCGCCGCGCGAGAAGCGGACGCCGTCTGCGCGTTTGAGCAGCGCGTCGACGAACAGGGCGCGGTTTGCCGGCAGCTCCACGTCGGCTTCGACGAGGCGCGCCGCGTCTACGTCGAGCCCCTCGGCAAGCTCTGCCACGCGCGCGATCGAGGCGCCGATGCGCACGACGTCGCCGTTGTCCAGACGCACGTACTGCTGTTTGCGCTGGTAGGCGGCAAGGTAGGCGAGCAGCTCCTCGTTCGAAAGCTCGCTCGAGTCGACGCCCAGGCGCAGGCTGCCCGCGGCAACCGATGCCTCCACCTGCACGCTGGGCGACGTGCGCACCCGCACATGCGCGAGCCGCTCGTCGAGCAGCACTTCGCCAAGCTGCTCGAGCTCGGCCAATCCCCTCGAGAAGAGCAGGTAGTACCCCTCGTCATCGCCGGTAGGCATCCACGGGTCGACCGGGTCGGTGTCCGAAGCCCCGCCGTAGACGGAGCCGTACCTGAAGCGAGCCGTCAGGTAGTTGGGCGTGTCGTTGTCGCCGAGCGGGAAGTAGGTGCGCACGATCTCCTGCGCGGACATCTCCTGCTCGACGTCGCGCACGGGCTGCCCTTTTCGCGCGTCGTCGAACAGCCCGACGATGCGGCCGTCATAGGAAACTTGCGCATGGCAGCTGATCGCGCCGTCTTCCAGTCCGATGCGGAACTCGAACTCCGGCTCGGGCGGCAGCAGCTCGTCGAGCTCTGCGGGTGCAGCGAGGCGCGTGAGCTCGCGCAGGGGAGCAAGGATCGTCGCGCAAAACGCCGGCATGTCCGCGTCGGCGATGACAAGCTCTTGCTCTTGCGGCAAGACGCTCTTGCAGAACAGCCCGAGGTCGTGGACGAATTCCGCGCTGAGCTGCCAGGCGCCGTTCGGGGCGATGAGAAAGCCCGTGTCGCCGTCGCCGGGGGCGAACACCGCCTCGGATGGGGCGAGGGAGAGCAGGTAGCCTTCGCGCGCGTCGTCATGGCGGATCTCGACGTCGAGGGTGGGGTCGCCGTCGGTGACGGGGATGGTCGCCTTGCTGCGCCCGCTGGGCGTGTCGATGTCCTCGTACTCGTAGACGACGCTCGCGCCGACCAGCATCGAGAGCAGCTTCACGAGCTGCTCGGAGCGCAGGGGGAGCGTCTTGGTGCTGGGCTTGCTGCTGGAATACACGTAGGAGCGCCGCCCATAGAGGTCGAACGCCGAGCTCTGGGCGTCGACGATGGTCTGCAGCGCCTCGATGAGCTGGTTGGCGCGTGGCGTGAAGGCGGACTTGGTGTGGATAAACGAGAGGTTCTTGCCGTACGTGTAGGGGGCGCCGTCGCGCCAGGCGGCGACGAGCTCGTCGATGTGCTTGACGAGGTAGCTCGTCTTGCCGCGACTCACCCTGAGCCCGATGTGCCACATGCCGTCTGAGTCGTAGCAGCTCGAGCTGTACTGCGCGTTGACGCCGCGCGCAATGACGACGGTCAGGTCGGCGGGCGTCTCGTCTGCGCCTGACTCGGATGCGGCGAGCTGCGATGCGCCCGAGGCGGTGGCGCGGGAGTGCTCGGCATAGAGGTCGAGCATGTGCTCGACCTGGAAGCTCGTGCGCGCCTTCTGCACGGGGCGCGGCTTGGGCTGCCTGCGGGCGCGGACAGCGGGCGTCTTCTTCGGCTTGGCTTTTTCCTCCGGTCTGCCTTCTGGTTTTTCCTCGGCCTGTTCCTCGGCTATAAGGGCGGGCGAGGCGCGAAAGGCGAGGGCGATGGCGTGCTTGCACATGCCGGGCATCGACTGCGCCGCGGGGCAGGTGCAGCCAAAGCCGGTGACCTCCTGCGTGGCGGTGTCGATGGTGACGCGGGTGCGGTACACGTTGTTGCCCGACCCGCGCACCTCGGCGCTGACCATGGCCTCGGTTCCGATGTGGGAGTCGAGCTGGATGTCCCGGATGCCGCCGCTGCTCGCGATCTTGAAACCGCGCGTGACGGCATCGGGGTAGCTTGCCTGGTCAACGATAGACTTCTCGAGCATGCCTTCTCCATTCCCGCGCTGATGCTGCACGAGACCATTATGCGCGAGTTTTCCCGCCCGCAACGCGCCAGGATTCACGCGCCCTGGCAAAGGCACGGCACGAAGGGACAGGTCGGGGTGTCCCTTCGAACCAAACTGGCACGATACCCACGGCCCCTCGTGTCAAAAATAGCTGTTGCAATTTGTTTTCAACGTCCTACAATGCGAGCCACAACCGAATAGGGTGTCAAAGTCGTTGACGAGAACAACATCTTCGAGAAACCGGTTACAGCGAGTCGGGTATGGTGAAAGCCGATAGCCAACGCCTCGAGCGATTATCCTCTCCGAGACGCGGGTCCGAACAACAGTAGGTCCCGCCGGGATTCCCCGTCAGGAAAAGCGCATGATGGTGCGTAAGAGAGCTGGGCGTCGTTGGCGTCCGGAACAAGGGTGGTACCGCGGATTTCATGATTCGTCCCTCGTAGCCTAGGTCGGGCTGCGGAGGGATTTTTTTATTGCCTGCATTTGCGTGCGAGGGAAGGAAACGGATTATGAAAGTTCTGCAAAAGGCAAGCAGCGTCCTGTCGAGCAAGTCGTCTCTGTTCGTCATCGCCGCGGCGGTCATCACGCTGGTCTGGCCCGCCTTCATGGCGTGGGTCAACACCAAGCTCTTCGTCGACCCGCTCGGCAACAGCTTCACCTGGTCGTCGCTCATCATCGGCTTCATCATGTTCTGCATGGGTTTGACGCTCACCAAAGACGACTTCAAGATCTTGGCCAAGCGTCCGGTCGACCTGCTCATCGGTGCGGCGGCGCAGTATCTGATCATGCCGTTTTCGGCACTTGCGCTCGTCCACCTGCTTAACCTGCCCCAGGCGCTCGGCATCGGCCTCATCATCGTCGGCTGCTGCCCCGGTGGCGTCTCCTCGAACATCATGAGCTACCTGTGCCACGGCGACGTCGCGTACTCGGTGGGCATGTCCACGGTCTCCACGATCCTCGCGCCGCTCATGACGCCGCTGCTGGTCACGTGGATGGCATCTGGCATGAGCGTCGACATCGCGCCGTTCCCGATGTTCCTCTCCATCACCGAGACCGTCATCCTGCCGGTCGCCCTGGGCTGCATCCTCAACATCCGCTTTGGGGATTCTGAGGCGTTCAAGAGCGTGGCATCGTGCATGCCCGGCGTCGCGGTGCTCGGCCTTGCCGCCGTCGTGGGCGGCGTGACCTCCTCGCAGGGCAGCGTCTTTTTCACCTCCGGCATCATCGTGTTCGTCGCCGTGCTGCTGCACAACGCCGTCGGGTACCTGCTCGGCTACGGCGCAGGCAGGCTCTTCCGCTTCAACACGGCCAAGAAGCGCACCATCTCGCTCGAGGTCGGCATGCAGAACGCGGGCCTTGCGACCAACCTGGTCACCACGTCCGCGCAGTTCGCGGCGATCCCGCAGGCAGCGGTCATCTGCGCGGTGTCGTGCGTGTGGCACTCCATCTCCGGCACGATTCTCGCGGGATTCTTCGCGCACCTCGACGAGCGCCGCGG
>CACZQA010000290.1 GCA_902783175.1 uncultured Coriobacteriaceae bacterium | reverse complement strand
GCCGATGCAGAACATGCGCGAGGAGTCGGAGAAGTAGCCGTTGCGGATGGTCGACATGTCGACGTTGACGATGTCGCCCTCCTTCAAGATGTCGTGCTCGTTGGGAATGCCATGGCACACGACTTCGTTGATGGACGTGCACACGCTCTTGGGAAAGCCCTCGTAATTGAGGTCCGCCGGAATGGCGTCATGCTCGATACAGTAGTCGTAGACCCACTTGTCGATCTCTGCCGTCGAGACGCCTTCTTTGATGTGCGCGGCGACGTAGTCGAGCGAGCCGACGTTGACCTGTGCCGAATACTTGATGCCCTCGATGTCCTTGGGGCCCTTGAGCAGGTCGCGCGGGAGGACCTCCTCGCCCTCTTCCCACAGCTCCTGCATGCGCTGGTCGTTGTGCAGATGGCACTTCTTGTACTTCTTGCCGCTGCCGCACCAGCAATCGTCGTTGCGGCCGGGGCTTTCGATTCCGTCGAACATATGCTCTCGCATCCTCAAGTCGAGTTGGTTTTTTGCCATGATAGTGCAAGTGTCCAGCCCGCCACGTGCAACGTTGCCAATCGGATTTCTATTCTTGGCATGGTCATGCCTCGCGATTATCTATGGCCATTTCCAGGCACGGCGCGGCCAGCCCCGGCACTTGCTGGTATTCTGCACTTGCAACCCAAACCATACGAAGGAGTGGACATGATTGACGAGAACTGCATCTTCTGCAAGATCGGCGCAGGCGAGATCCCCACGAAGAAGGTGTACGAAGACGAGCACGTCATCGCGTTCGACGACATGGAGCCTCTGATGCCCGTGCACACGCTCATCATTCCGAAGGACCACTACTCCGACATCGCGGACAACGTGCCGGAAGAGACGCTTGGCCACGTGTTCGGCGCCGTGCAGAAGGTCGCCGAGATCAAGGGGCTCAAAAACGGGTTCAGGCTGCTCGTCAACACGGGAGACGACGCGAGCCAGAGCGTGAAACACTTCCACGTGCACCTGTTTGGCGGCGGCTGGATGCCGCGCCCGAACGACCAGGACTGGGGCCCGCACTCCACCAACGCCGACAAGTACTATGACGAGAACGGCCGTCACCTCGACTTCTACGACAAGAACGGCCGCCTGATCGAGTTCGGCAACGAGGGCGACGAGGAGTAAGGCTCTCCTGCGCACGCATTTGGCACGAGGGGCCGTGGGTATCGTCTCATGTTGACACGAGGGGCCGTGGGTATCGTGCCACTTACGCCTCCACGCACCTCCATGCGCTTGCACGAAGAAGCGGGCTGCACCTTTGGGGAGATTCCCCCGAGTGCAGCCCGCTTTGCGTTGTCCGCCCTGCCGCGGCGTCTAGCCGGCGATACGACGCCGGTCGATCTTGCGCGCGGTGAAGTCGCCCACGCTCTGGAAGACCTGCACGAGGATGACGCACAGGATGACCGCGGCCAGCATGACGTCTGCCTGCCAGCGCTGGTAGCCGTAGCGGATGGCGATGTCGCCCAGGCCGCCCGCACCGACGGTGCCCGCCATGGCGGAGTAGCCGAAGAGGTTCACGAACGTGATGGCCACGCCGCGCACGATGGAGGGCAGCGCCTCTTTGAGCAGCACCTTGTAGACAATCTGGAAGCTGCTCGCGCCAAAGCTCTGCGCCGCCTCGACCAGACTCGGGTCGACCTCGGCGATGGACTGCTCGACGATGCGCGCCACAAAGGGGGCGGCGGAGACGACGAGCGGGACGATGGCGCCCGGCACGCCGAGCGACGTGCCCACGATCAGGCGCGTGAACGGGATGATCGCGACGAGCAGGATGACGAACGGGATCGAGCGGCCGATGTTGATGATCCACCCGAGGACCGTGTTGAGCCAGCGGATGGGATGCAGCCCGTTGGGCGTGGTCACCGCGAAGGCAACGCCGACGGGCAGGCCGATCACATAGGCGAACAGGCACGAGACAACGGTCATGACGAGCGTGTCGATAGTGCCCTGGGCCAAAAGCCCGCCGTATTCGGCAAAGAACTCGGATAGGTACTCCATTACTGCTCCTCCCCCTTCTCGGCATCGAGCAGGCCTTCTTTACCCGCGCCGACAGAAATCGTGGAGCTGACCTCGT
>CACZQA010000289.1 GCA_902783175.1 uncultured Coriobacteriaceae bacterium | reverse complement strand
TCGAACTGCTGGAGTATCCCGCGCAGCTCGCGCATGCCGTCGGCGATGGCCTCGGAGTTGTCCATGGCGATGCCGCACCACAGCTCGGGCGAGCCCGCCGCGATGCGCGTCGTGTCCTTGAAGCCGCCGGCCGCCAGGCGCAGCAGCTCCTTGCGCTCGTCGGCGTGGTTGCCCCACAGCCGCACGAGCGACGAGGCAACCATGTGCGGCACGTGGCTGATGATGGCGACCGCGCTGTCGTGCTGGTCGCGCGAGATGGAGATGATGCGGGCGCCCAGCGCGCTGAAGGTCTCGTGCAGCTTCAGGAACACCTCGTCTTGGGTGTCCTGCTCGGGGCACAAGATCCAGTACGCGCCCTGGAACAGGTCGGCACGCGCCCCGCCGAAGCCGTTGACCTCGGAGCCCGCCATGGGGTGACCGGGCAGGTAGCGGGTCGGGTCGGAGAGCACCTCGTCGGCGATTTTCGTGATGACGGTTTTCGTGGAGGCGACGTCGGTGATGATGCCGTCGAAGTTACGGGCTTCGAGACGCTCGAACCATTCGCGGGCGGCGGAAACCGGCGTGGCGATGATGACGAGGTCGCTTGCCCCGGGCATGAGCCACCCGTCGACCTTCGGGTCGTCCGAGACCGCGTAGTCGTCGAGCGCGCCGGCGGCAAGCGCCGTCTTGAGCGTGTCCTCGCGCGGGCCGATCCCGTAGACTTCCGGCGCCTCGTCAAGCTGCTTGAGCGCGGCGGCGATAGAACCGCCGATCAGTCCGACGCCGATGATGACGACTCTGCGAAATGGGATGGACATGGTACCCTGTTGCCTTTCTCCGGCAGGCTTGCATCTATGAAAAGCTCGTGCAGTTCACGTGGAAGCGGGCCGTTGCTTTTTGGATTCGAAATTATAAACGCTAGAATAGCTGAGATTCTATGCATCGGTTAGGAGTGGCTTTGAAACGTTTGCTGGCGATTCTCGTGGTGGCGGTTTCCGTTTCCGCCCTGTGCATCGCATTGGTCGGATGCTCGTCCCAACAGGAGCAGTCTTCCCAGCAGGAGTCCAACACGGCACAGGCGCAGCAGGGTTCCGGCGACCAGCAGGATTCTGACGCCCAGGCGCAGAAGGAGAAGAAGGTCGACTACACGACGGGCATTCACCGCCTGAAGGTCGTCCTCTCGGGCTTCGAGGACCGGCCGCTCACCGTCGAGGTCTACTCCGACTCCGCCAAGAAGAGCGTCCGCAAGATCGCGAGCCTCATCGACAGCGGCTACTACCTCAACAAGCCGATCTTCGAGATCATGAAGGACATGTACGTCAAGGTCGGCAACCCCACGCAGGACAACAGCAACCTCATCACCGGCGAGTACGAGGACTCCGGCGTGAGCAACTCCAATTCGCTGCGCCGCGGCACCATCGCCTTGTCCCGCGCCGAAGACGGGCAGCAGTCCGACGCCTCGAGCTTCATCATCTGCCTGAGCGACCTTTCCTACCTCGACGGCAAGTACGCCGGCTTCGGCAAGGTCACCGAGGGCATGGACGTCATCGACGAGATCGTCGAGCACCTGGACGCGGCAGACGACAACTGGCACATCAGGACCGACGAGCAGGGCAGGGTCCTCAACGAGGACATGCCCGAGATATCCTCGATTGAATGGATCGACTAACATGAGAAAGTTGCTTCCCGTCCTCGTGGCGGCACTCGCTGCGGTGGTCCTCGCCTTCGGGCTTTCCGCCTGCGGCGGCTCGAGCTCCGGCAAATCCTCGGACTCCTCGGCAGGCTCGCAGAGCACGTCGACGTCCTACACCACGAAAGCCGAGGGCCCGTATGCATCCGGCACGCACCACGCGCTCGTCAAGGTGAAGGGCTACGACGCGTTCACCATCGAGCTTTCCGCCGACAACGCGCCGGTGACCGTCTCGAACTTCGCCAAGCTCGCACAGGACGGCTACTACAACGGCCTCGCGTTCTACCGCGTCGTCGACGGCTTCTGCCTGCAGGGCGGCACGAAGGGCAACATCGCTTCGGGCGACGATGCGAGCCTGACGCCGATCGTCGGCGAGTTCTCGTCGAACGGCATCGAGAACAAGCTCGCGTCCTCGTTCAAGAAGGGCACGGTCGCCATGGCGCGCACGAACGCCGTCAACAGCGCGACGAGCACCTTCTTCATCACGCTTGCGTCCAGCGACGCCGTCTCCAAATCGCTCGACGGCAAGTACGCGGCGTTCGGCACGATCGACGAGGCGGGCATGAAGGTCGTCGACAAGATCGTCGCCGACTCGCTTCCCGCGGTGTCCGACCAGCAGATGGGCACCATCTCCGACGAGAGCAAGATGCCCATCATCGAGAGCATCTCCCTCGTCGACTAGCCACGCGTTTGCAATGACGCCCCTGCGGAAGTACTCGGCCTCCGTGGGGGCGTTTTCACGTGCTCGCCCAACTGGCCTGCGCCTTGCCGGCTACTTGCTGGTACACTCCATCTGAACGTATTCGACTTTGAAGGGGAGATTTCACGGTGATCATCGCAATCGACGGGCCTGCGGGCTCGGGTAAATCCACCGTCGCCAAGCAGGTGGCCAAGATGCTCGACTTCCACTACCTCGACACGGGCGCCATGTACCGCAGCGTCGCCTGGTGCGCGCTGGAGCGCGGCGTCGACCTGTCCGATGCGGATGCGCTCGCGCGCATCGCCGCCGACGAGCGGATCGAGTTTGCGCACGAGGCGGGAAACCCCATCGCCACGGGCGTCGCCATCGCGGGCAAGGATTGCACGCATGACATCCGCACGCCGCGCGTCGACCGTGTCGTGAGCACTGTGAGCGCGGTGCCGGCCGTGCGCGAGGCGCTCGTCGAGCAGCAGCGCGCCATCGCGGCCGACGACGACATCGCCATGGAGGGCCGCGACATCGGGACCGTCGTCTTTCCCAACGCCGAGGTCAAGATCTTCCTCACGGCGAGCCCCGAGGAGCGGGCGCGCCGCCGCGCGCTGCAAAACGCCGAGAAGGGCTACGGCGAGACCGACCCCGCGGTGATCCTCGCCGACATCATCGCGCGCGACAAGGCGGACTCCTCGCGCGAGGTGGCCCCGCTCAAGCCCGCAGACGATGCCATCGAGCTCGACACGACGGGCATGACGATCGACGAGGTCTGCGAGCGCATCGCCTCGATCGCCGCGGAGAAGCGGGTGTAGATGGGCCCTTTCAAGCGCCTGCGCGAGAAGAAGTACGACGGGCCGGTGTGGGTTCCCATCGAGAACCTGCGCAACTGGTTCATCTACGTGGCCGCCTATCTCGTCCGCCCCATCATGAAGCTCGTCTTCAGGTACAAGACGATCGGCAGGGAGAACATCCCCCGGGCAGGCGAGTTCGGCGAGCAGCCCGTCGTGTTCGCGTGCAACCACGTGTCCTTTGCCGACCCCGTCATCTTGTGGAGCGTGCTGTTCGCCTACGGCAACGGCTGCCGCTTCCTTGCGCGCAGCTCTCTGTTCCGGCCGGTGATAGGCGGGCTCATCGCCCGTGCGGGCGCCATCCCGATCGACCCCGACACCGCCGACCGCAAGGCGCTCAAGCGCGCGGCATCTGCCCTCAAGCGCGGCGAGAACCTGCTCATCTTTCCCGAGGGCACGCGCATGAACCGGCCCGACAAGGTCTACCACCCGCACGCGGGCGTCGTGCTCATCGCCAACATGGGCAAGGCCAAGATCGTTCCCGTGGGCATCAGCGGCACGGAGAGGATCATGCCCTACGGCAAGCCCAAGTTCCTGCGCTTCCCGCGCATCTACTGCAACTTCGGCGAGCCCATCGACCCGAAGGACCCCGCCTTTGCCGAGCTCCCCAAGAAGGAACGCTCCATGGCCGTGGCTAACGCCGTCATGGACCGCTGCTTCGAGCTGCGCGACGAGGCACGCGACAAGGCGCGTTCGTAGCGCCGCGTCAAGCGCGTCGACACATCGATTACCTTAGCGAGGCGAAAGACACGAACATGATCGACATCAAAATCGCAGAGAACGCCGGCGCCTGCTATGGCGTGAAGCGCGCCCTCAAGATCGCGCGCGAGGCGTCGTCGGTCCCGGGGCCCGCGCACACGCTCGGCCCGCTCATCCACAACCCACGCGTCGTGGCGTCGCTAGCCGAGCAGGGCGTGGGCGTGGCGCATACGCTCGACGAGGCGCAAAGCGGCACGCTCGTGCTGCGCAGCCACGGCACGGCGCCCGCCGTCAAGGCCGAGGCGATTGCGCGCGGCTTCGAGGTCATCGACGCGACCTGCCCCTATGTCTCCAAGGTCCAAGAGCATGCCTACGAGCTGGGCAAGCAGGGCTATTCCGTCGTCATCATCGGCGAGCCGGGGCATGCCGAGGTCGAGAGCATCCGCGCGTGGGGCGGAGATGCCGTCGTCGCGGTGGCGGATACTCCTGACAAGCTTCCCGCGACGCTGCCCGACAAGGTGGGCGTCGTCATCCAGACCACGCAAAGCCAAGACCACGTGGACGCCGTGCTGGGCGCGGTGCGCAAGCTCGCGCGCGAGGTGCTCGTCAAGGAGACGGTCTGCTTCGCGACGCAGGAGCGCCAGAAGGCAGCCGCCGACCTGGCCGGCAAGGTCGAGCTCATGATCGTCATCGGCGGCCACAACTCCGGCAACACGACGCGCCTGTACGAGATTTGCAAGCCGCTGTGCGAGGCGACCTACCACATCGAGGACGTCGACGAGATCGACCCCGCCTGGCTGGCAGGCGTCGAGCACGTCGGCATCACGGCTGGCGCGAGCACGCCGCAAGAGCAGATTGACGCGGTGTGCAGCTATCTCAACAAGCTCGCAGGGTAGGGGCGCGCATGCCGGCACCCCAACAGCTCCCGCAGTACGAGGCCACGCCCGCGCAGATGCGCGGCGGGTCGTGCCGTGCCGTCATCAAGTCGGTGGACGAGGGCTCTCCCGCATGGGAGGCGGGCCTCGAGCCCGGCATGGTGCTCACGCACGTCGAGGGCGTGCCGCTGCGCGACATCATCGAATGGCGCTGGTGGGCCGACGGCTTCGAGGTCGAGGTCACGCTCGACACCGGCGAGGTCGCCTACCTCGAGCGCGACCTGGGCCAAGATTGGGGGCTCGAGTTCGACGATGTTTTGTTCGATGGTATCTTGACCTGCAGAAACGCCTGCTCGTTCTGCTTTCTGACCATGCTTCCCGAGCACATGCGCGGCACGCTCTACGTACGCGACGACGACTACCGCCTGTCGTTTTTGCAGGGCAACTTCGTCACGCTCACCAACCTGACCGATTCGGACATCGAGCGCATCATCGAATACGACCTGCAGCCCCTGCACGTCTCGCTGCACGCGGTGAGCCCCGAGGCGCGCCGCGAGCTCATCGGCGCCAACGCCCCGCGCGGCATGGAGGCGCTCGAGCGCATCTTGGACGCCGGGCTGTGCGTGCACACGCAGCTCGTCGTGTGCCCGGGCGTGAACGATGGAGAAGAGCTCGCGCGCACGTTCGAGTGGGTCGAGGCGCACCCGGGCGTGCTGTCGTGCGGCATCGTGCCGCTCGGCTACACCAAGTTCCAATCGCATTTCAGCTGGTCGTTTTCCGACGACCCCAAGGCCGCGGCGCGCGTCGTCGAGCAGGTCGAGGCCTACCAGCGCCGCTCGCTTACAAGCGGGGGCGCGACGCGCTACCACATCGGCGACGAGTTCTACCTGGACGCCGGGCTCGAGTTCCCGCCGGCATCCGCCTACGACGGCTATCCGCAGTTCCACGACGGCATCGGCATGATGCGCTCGTTCATCGACGACTGGGAGGCCTCTGCTGGCCAGATCGCCCAGCTTGCGGCAATGTGCGCGGGCAAGCCGCTGGTCACGGTGGTCGTCGGCACGGCGTTCGCACGCGTGCTCGGGCGCCTTCTCGCCGCCTCTCCGCTTGCCGGGCAGGTGAAGCTCCTGCCGGTCGAGAACGCGTTTTTCGGCGGCAACGTCGACGTGACCTGCCTTTTGGTGGGAGAGGACATCGCGCGTGCGCTCAAGCGCGCCCGTCCGCGCGGCCCCGTCATCGTCTCCAAGCAGACGCTCAACGCCGACGGGGTGTTTCTCGACGACATGACCGTCGAGTGCCTCGAGCAGCTGAGCGGCTGTTCCATCGAACTTTGTACCTATTCTGTAAACGAGCTTTTGGCCGCACTCGGGTAGAGTACAATTTTCCCCAGTCAGAAACGAGGAACCATGAGCCTACCTATCGTTGCCGTGGTCGGCCGCCCCAACGTCGGCAAGTCCACGCTCATCAACCGCATCACCCAGACCGAAGACGCCATCGTGCACGAGATGCGCGGCGTCACGCGCGACCGCTCCTACCACCGTGCCGATTGGAACGGCGTCGACTTCATGCTCATCGACACCGGCGGCATGGCCATCGGCGAGGGCGACCGCTTCCAGCACGACATCACGAGCCAGGCGCTCATGGCGTGCGAGGAGGCCGACTGCATCATCTTCCTCGTCGACGGGCGCACCGGCGTCACGGAGGAAGACCAGGAGATTGCGCGCATCTTGAAGCGCACGAAGACGCCCGTCATCCTCGTCGTCAACAAGATGGACAACCCCCAGGCAGAAGACGCCGTCTGGGAGTTCTACACGCTCGGCCTGGGCGACCCCATGCCGGTGTCGTCCGTCCACGGTCACGGCACGGGCGACTTGCTCGACGAGGTCGTCGCGCGGCTCCCCGAGCCCGAGCCGGAAGAGGAGTCCGACGACGAGATAAACGTCGCCATCATCGGGCGCCCCAACGCGGGCAAGTCCTCGCTCACCAACCGCCTCACCGGCGTCGAGCGCTCCATCGTGAGCGACGTCGCGGGCACGACGCGCGATGCCATCGACACCGTCGTCGAGCACGAGGGCAAGAAGTACCGCATCGTCGACACCGCGGGCATCCGCCGCAAGTCGCAGATCGACGAGGACGTCGAGTACTACGGCTTCGTGCGCTCGCTGCGCGCCATCGACCGCGCCGAGGTCGTGCTGCTCATGGTGGACGCCACCTTGGGGCTCACCGACCAGGACCAGCGCGTGGCGGGCCTTGCCGCCGAGCGCGGCTGCGCCATGGTCATCCTCATCAACAAGTGGGACCTCATCGAAGACCCCAACCGCCGCGACGAGATCCGCGACGACATCGCCGACCGCATGAAGTTCGTGGGTTACGCGCCCGTCATCTCCATCAGCGCCATGACCGGCCGCTCCGTGCACCGCATCTGGGGTGCCATCGACACCGTCTACGAGGGCTACTCGCGCCGCGTCTCCACCAACCAGCTCAACAAGCTGCTCACCGAGCTGCGCGATTTCGGGCACGTGGTCTCCAAGGGCAACAAGCGCCTGCGCCTCAACTACGTCACCCAGACGGCCATCCAGCCGCCCGTGTTCACGTTTTTCGCCAACTTCCCCGAGATCATCGACGACAGCTACGAGCGCTACCTCGAGAACCGCATCCGCGAGTCGTTCGACTTCACGGGCACGCCCATCCGCCTCAAATTCAAGAGAAAGAACTAACAGCCGTGTCATTTCCCCTTGCGCTCGTCCTCGCCATCGTCGAGTCGTTCTTGCTGGGCAGCATCCCCTTCGGCGTCATCGTCGCGAAGGTCGGCTACGGGAAGGACCCGCGCGACGGGGGGTCGGGGTCCATCGGCATGACCAACATGGCGCGCCTGTTCGGCGTCAAGGCGGCGGCCATCACGTTTGTCGGCGATGCGGGCAAGGGAGCGCTCGCGCTCGGCATCGTGCGCCTCATGCTCCCCTTCGTCGTGGGCATCGACGCGCAGTGGCAGATCGACCTGATGCTCGTCGCGGGCGTCGTGGCGGCCATCTTCGGGCATGTCTACTGCCCGTGGCTCGGCTTCAAGGGCGGCAAGGGCATCTCGACGGGATTCGGCTCCATCTTGGTCGCGTTTCCCCTCACAGTGCTGTGCATGCTCGCCGTCTTTCTCGTCGTGGCGCTTGCGACCAAGCGCATCTCG
>CACZQA010000288.1 GCA_902783175.1 uncultured Coriobacteriaceae bacterium | reverse complement strand
TTCGAGAAGCAGGAGAAGGAGGCGGACGCCCAGACGGAGCTCATGCGCTTTCGCCTGGAGGAGAAGAACCGCGAGCTCGAGAAGTCACAGCGCCTGCTCGAGGAGAAGGGGCTGTTCGTCGGAGACCTCGCCGAGCAGCGCCGCCGCTGCCAAATGGTGCTCGAGCGTCTCGACGCGGGCATGCTGCTGCTCGAGGAGAAGGGGCGCAACATGGTCGCGCGCTTGTCCGAGCTGCGCCAGACCATCCACCGATCCGAGACGCGCAAGGCCGAGGCGACCGAGCTCTTCGATCGTTACGAGGCCGAGCGCAGGGACGCGGTCGCGAAGATGCAGGAGCTGCAGTCGCAGCTCGACGAGCACAAGGCTAATGCGGAAAGCGTGCGCAAGCAGCGCAAGGAGGCAGACCGGAAGATCTCGCAGCTTTCGGCGGACGTGCGCTCGCACGAGAAGGGCATCGACGAGTGCACGCTCAAGTCGATGCGGGCCAGCGAGTCGCTCTCGACTGCCGATGTCGAGGACGACCTACTCAGACGCCGCGCCGAGCAGATCGAGGGCTCGTTCAACGCCATGCAGACGACGCTCGGGCAGCGCCGTGCGCATCTCGGCGAGCTCGAAAGTCAGCTGTCGCAGCTGCAGAAAGACTCCGAGGCGGCAAAGTCCGACATCGACAAGCGCGTCAGGCTCGTCGAGGATGCGCAGAAAGCGCTCGACACAAGCCGCGAGCACGTTAATGCGGTGCGTGCGGAGGCAAAGGCGCTCGAGGAAGTCGACCGCGCATTTGACCACGCGAGCCCCATGCTCTCGTGGGCGCTCGACCATCGCGACGACATCGATGGCATCGTGTTGCCCCTCAACCAGATCTTCACGGCGCCGCCCGAGCTCGAGCAGCTCGTCGAACACCTGCTCGGCACGGACATGTTCGGCCTCATGATGGAAGATGCCCATGCGGCAGGAGCGCTCGCGCGCGAACTGCTCGGCAACGAGGTAACCGGCGGAGAGCTCTCGCTTATCTCGCTGCAGGGCGAGAAGGTCGTCTACCAACAGGCGGAATCCGGTACGCGCTTGCTCGACGAGCTGGACTACGACAGCCGCTATGACCGCGTGGCGGAGCTGCTGCTGGGGGACGTGTACTTGGTCGACAGTATCGAGCAGGCCGTCGCGGCATCCGAGGCGGACGCCTCGGGCTCGCGCTTCGTCACGAGCGATGGCATCGTGGCGTGGCCCGACGGGAAGATCACCATCGGCACCCAGGTAACCGATGCCGAGGGCGTCTTGGGGCGCAAGCGCCGGCTGACGGAGCTTGCCGACGAGGAGCCGCGGGCACTCGAGCGGCAGACGGCAGCCGAGTCCGAGCTCGCCGAGGCCAAGGCACACCTGCAGGCGGCGCAGGCGGACGACTTCGAGCTCTCGACCAGCATCGCGCAGCTCTCGGGCGAGGCGGACAGCCTGCGCCAGGAGATCGGGCGTCTCGAACAGGCCATCACGTCGGCGCAGCAAGAGCGCGAGCAGATTGCGCAGCGCCGCAAGAAGATCGTCGACGACTCCGCGAAGTCGCGCGAGCTCGTCGCCGAGCTCGAGGAGCGCAAAGGGACGCTCGAGAAGGAAAAGGACGAGCTCGAAGAGCAGCTCGCGGTCGCGCGCGAGGAACGCGGCAACCTGTTCAGACGCGAAGACGTGTTCACGCGCAACATCTCGACGCTGCAGGTCGATGCCGCGACGGTGCGCGAGCGCGAACGGCACCTCACACAGCAGGTCTCCTCGCTCGAAAAAGAGCTCAAGAACCTCAAGGACTCGCTTGCCGTCTCGCATGAGACGGAGAACAGCCTCGAGATCTTGCGGCTGCGCGTCGAGCCGCTCTACGAGGTGTTCACGGAGCTGCGGGGCTACGTGACCGAGAAGGCCGAGCTGCTGCGCGACCAGGCGCAGCTCGAGCAGGCGGGCCAAGGTGACCTCAAGGCGGCGATCGAGGCCGCGCGCAAGAACGTGGCACAGGCACAAGACGAGCTTTCCAAGGCTCAGGAAAAGCTCACCGAGCTGCGCATCAAGAAGAGCAAGCTCGAGGTCAAGGTCGAGCAGGCCGTCAAGACCATCACCGAGGAAAACGGCGTGCTGCTCGACATCGCGCTGCAGATCCCCGCACCGCAAGACCGCTCGAGCAGCGAGGCACGTGCCGAGGCCCTGCGAAAGAAGCTGAAGAACCTCGGCTCGGTCAACCCCGTCGCCATCGAGGAGTACCGCAAGCTCAAGGAACGGCGCGATTTCATCGCCGTGCAGCTCGAGGACCTCGAGGCGGCACGCAAGGCGCTCAAGCGCATCGTGGCAGCGATCGACCGCAAGATGCGCAACCGCTTCCTCGACACGTTCGAGCAGGTCGACAAGAACTTCGAGGAGATATTCGCCCAGTTGTTCCCGGGAGGGAAGGGGCATCTCGAGCTGACCGACCCCGATTCTCCGGAGGAGACCGGCGTGGAAGTGCACGCGCAGCCGCGCGGCAAGACGGTGCGCAAGCAGACGCTGCTCTCCGGCGGGGAGCAGTCGCTCGTCGCCATGGCGCTGATGTTTGCCGTCTACAAGGTGCGCTCGACGCCGTTTTACATCCTCGACGAGGTCGAGGCGGCACTTGACGACACGAATCTGCGCCGCCTGCTGTCGTACCTCGACAGCGTCCGCGACCATACGCAGTTCATCATGATCAGCCACCAGCGGCGCACCATGGAGATGGCGGATCTGCTCTACGGCGTTTCCATGCGCAGTGACGGTGTCTCCAAGCTCGTCTCGCAGAAGCTCGACCAGGCTATCCGCCTCGCGCATACGAGTGAGGCCAAAGACGTCGACGAGTTCAGCGGGGCACAGTAACGCCCCGCCTTCCCGCACGTGGCGGGCAAGCAGGGCGCATGATGACGGTGTCGTGTGCGTAGTCGGTGCACGCTGCGACTGCCTGAAGCGACGGCCGCGACGCTGAACAGGCGATTACTCGAAGACCTTCACGCGCTGCGCGATGTCCTCGGCTTCTTTGGGGTCGGGCTCGGCGACGATGCCGCCGAAGTCCATTTGGGCACGCAGACGCCAGCTCTCCGGCAGGCCGAACAGCTCGCGGACCTTCTCGTCGATGACGGGGTTGTAGTGCTGGATGTTCGCGCCGATGCCGAGGTCGCGCAGGCCCGACCAGACCGCGATCTGCAGCATGCCGTTCGACTGCTCAGACCACGGGCCGAAGTTCTCGGCATAGCGAGGGAACTGCTCCTGCA
Source organism: uncultured Coriobacteriaceae bacterium (assembly GCA_902783175.1). GTDB lineage: Bacteria > Actinomycetota > Coriobacteriia > Coriobacteriales > QAMH01 > CACZQA01. Next base: position 10,013 of record CACZQA010000288.1, on the reverse strand, counting down.
TCGAGGTGACGGTCGCGTCGTCGATGAAGAACAGCACCGTGCCAGCGGCGCTCTTGAACATATCGATCTTCTCGCGCGCGACTTTGCCGCCGAAGACGTCGTAGATGGCGTCCCACAGCTCGTCTTGCTTGGCGCCCAGGGCAACGACGACGCGCTGGCTTTTCATGTTGAACGCGTCGGGAACGAGCTCGGTGAGGCGCTCGACGAGGCTTGTGACCTCGGCGGCGGGCACGGGGAGCTCTTTGTTGAGCTGGTAGACGCTGCGGCGCTTCTCGAGGGATTCTTGCATGGACATGGCTGGTTCCTTTCTGTGCGAAGGCCTATTCGAGGCCGAATGCGAAGCTCGTCATGGACATCGAGCCCAGGTTCCTGACATCGTTGAACACGGTTGCCTGATCTCCTCGGCTTGCGCCCAGGATGTAGAGCAGCGGGGCGAAGTGGTCGGGGGTCGGGGCGGCGTAGCTTGCACTGTCGAGCTTCTGGTAGTTTATAACTGCCTCGTCGTCTCGCAGCAATACCAGGTCGCGGACGGTGTCGCTGAAAGAGTCCGCTACTTCGGTGCCCTTCATGTTGCGCCAGTCGGTGAGTGCGAGGTTGTGCACGACATTGCCGCTGCCCAAAACCATGATGCCCTCATCGCGCAAAGTGGCGAGCTTTTCTCCCAGGTCGTACATCTGCGCGGGCGTGAGGTTCTGGTCGACGCTGAACTCGACGATGGGGATGTCCGCCTTGGGGAACATGTGGACGAGGACGCTCCAGATGCCATGGTCGATGCCCCAGGTGTTGTCTTCCCGGGCGTTCACGCCGTCGAGGTCCAGAACCCTTTGGCCGAGCTCGGGGAATCCCGCAACGGGGTATTCGACCCGATAGAGCTCTTCGGGAAATCCGTACATGTCGTACACCTGGCGCGGGTCTTCTGAAGTCTGGACACGCGTGCCCGGGGTGTACCAGTGCGCGCTGACTGCGAGGATTGCCTTGGGCCGCCCGCCGGCAAGGAGCTTCTCGCCCATCGCGTGCAGCTCGGAGGTTGCCGCGCCGTCCTCATAGCATGCGTTGAGCGCGCGCTCGGAGGGTGCGAGCCGCTTTTCCGCCTCGGTGTTCGCAAGGGCGAGCATGGGGCTGCCGTGACCGATGAACACTGCTGGTGCCTTATGTGCCATACGTGACTCCTTCACCTGTTCGAATGCTGATAGCGGCAGCATACGGCATTGTTGTAATTGATATGGTTACAACAATGTTTCAATAGGGGGATGGCACGGTGCAGTGGGATGCGCGCAGCGAGCATGGGATGCGTGGCAGTGCCAGGGTTCTCGCGCAATAGACGTGGAATGTGTGGCAGTGCCACAAACCCCGCGCTGAAAACGTGAGATGAGTGGCAGTGCCACACGTCTCGCGCAGGGGACGTGCAGTAAGTGGCAGTGCCACGCATCCCGCGCTGGGTGGGTGAGTCGTGCGCGAAATCCATGGCACTGCCAAAGACGCCGTATGGAAGATGCTGCAGCGTGGTGCTACTTGCGCATCGCCTTTTCCACGAGTTGGTTGTACTCGTCTTGCGTAAGGTCGTAGTTGTAGAAGGTCTTGTAGTAGTCGGTGACGACGTTTTGCAGGTCATCGGAGAATTGGTCCGGGTAGCACAGCCGCGCGAACCACTGCATGCCCAGCACCTGGTTGACGGTCGGCGGGTTGTTCAGCCACGTCCAGGGCGTGGACGGCACTTCGTAGTAGTTCTTGTGCGCGATGGCGGAGATGCCCGACCACGCCGCATCGGAGCCGACGGTGGAGTAGATGCTGTTCGCTCCAAACACGATGAGATCGGGGTTCCACACGCCGATTTGCTCGAGGCTAATCTCATTTCCGGCGCCCGAGCCCGAGGCCTTCTCCACCTCGACGACGTTGTCGGCGATCAGGTCGATGACAGTCCCCTGGTATGAGCCCTTCGCGATCGCGTTCAATCCGGAATCGCCGAGTAGGTAGGCAACGCGCACGCGCTTGTCGGCGGGCACTTTCGAGACCGCATCGTTGACCTCCTTGTAGGCTGAATCGCAATAGGTCGCGAGCGTCTCGCAGCGGTCTTGCATGCCGAGCAGGTCACCCAGTTTGCGGTAGGCGCTTCCCCAGTCATCGAGGGGCGTCTCGATGAACACGACGGGAATGCCCAGCTGATCCTGGAGGTTGTCGAGGTCCTCTTTCAGGCCGTCTTTGTATTCACCGGTGTCGATTACGATCTGCGCGCCCGATGCCGCGACCGCTTCTTTGTTCATGTCGCCCTTGGCGCCAAATGCCGCGCCGAAGACCGGCAGGTCGGCAAGCGACTTGTCGAAGTACTTGAGCTGATCGTCCGAAAGCTTCTGCGAGAGACCGGCCATCTTCTCGGGCGCGACGGTGAGCAGCACCTGATTGGCCGTGTGCCCCGACGGGGCAATTTTATCGATGTTGGTGGGCACCTCGACCGTGCGCCCGGCAGAGTCGGTGAACTCCCTCGTCTGCGCCTGTCCCGATTGCTGCCCCGATTGCGAAGACCCTCCGCATGCGGCGAGCGCACCCGCCATACCGAGCGCCAATACGAGCGTGCAGGCCAGCGCCAGGATGCGCCGGAGCCGTGCTCTCTTTGGACGTGCCTTCTCCATGTTGCTTCCTTTCTATCGTTCGATTTCCTGCATGGGCACGCAGACGCGCACCCTGTCGTCATACAGCGAATTCACCTCGACATCGACGTGGTAGATTTCGCTGATGAGCTCCCGTGTGATGACGTCTTGAGGACGCCCGAAGGCGAGTACGCGCCCTCTGTTGAGCACGAGCGTCCGGTCCGAGTACAGAAACGCCTGGTCGGGCTGGTGCGTGGACTGCAAGATGCTCAGCCCCTCTCGCGCGAGGCTCCTGATGGTGGACAGCACGCGTACGGTGTTTCCGTAATCTAAGGCACTCGTCGGCTCGTCCATGACGATGGTCCGCGCGTTTTGGGCGAGCGCGCGGGCTATCAGCACGAGCTGCTGCTCGCCTCCGGATATCTGCGTGTAGGTGCGGTGGGCGAGGTGCGCGATGCCAACGCGTTCGAGTGCCTCGTATGCGATGCGCTTGTGACGGGGGCCGGGCATCCTGAGCATGCCGAGGTCGGCGCCCGTGCTCATGAGCACGACGTCGAGGACCTCGTAATCGTAGATGGGCGCATGCGACTGGGGGATGTAGGAGATCTCGCGGGCGCGCTGGCGGATGGAAAGCGTGCGCATGTCGTGCCCGTTGACCTTGACAGTGCCGGAATAATCGCCGTTCAGACCCAAGATGCAGCGGAACAGGGTGGACTTGCCGACTCCGTTTGGCCCGAGGATGTTGACGAGCATGCCGTCCGGGATACTTACATCGATGTCCTCGAGAACGGGGTGCTTGCCGTACGAGAAGCTCAGATGCGAGATGTCGATGCTCATACCGACTTCTTCCTCGTGATCAGGTACAGGAAGAAGGGCGCGCCCACGAATGCCGTCAAGATGCCGATGGGAATCTCGGCGGTTGTCGCGAGACGGGAGATGTTGTCGACGACAAGGAGGAAGCTCGCACCCATGAGCATGCTGGCGGGCATGAGCGTGCGGTAGTCGCATCCCACGATGAAACGGCATAAGTGCGGGATGACGAGCCCGACCCAGCCGATCATCCCCGAGACCGCCACGCTCGCCGCGGTCACGAGCGTGGCTGCGATGATGACGACCAGGCGGATGCGGCGCGCGTCGACGCCCATCGTCGATGCTTCGTCGTCGCCCATGGTGAGGATGTTGATTTTCCAGCGCACGGCAAACAGCACGACGCAGCCGATGGTCATCGGGATAGCGGTAAAAAAGAGATTTGTGTCGAGCTTCGCGCCGGTCAGGCTGCCCATCAGCCAGTACGTGATGGCGGGCAGCTGGTCTTGCGGGTCTGCGACGAGCTTGGTGAACGAGACGCCCGCGGAGAACAGCGAGCTGATCATGACGCCGGCGAGCACTGTGACGAGAATCCTGTTCCCCTTGGCCCGCGCGCTGATGAGCAGGACGAGCGCTACCGTCACGATTGAGAACGCGAAGGCCGATACGGAGACGCCGGTCGCGCCCAGACCCGCGAGAATCGCCACGGCGGCGCCGAATGCCGCGCCCTGACTTGCGCCCAGAATGTCCGGCGAGACGAGCGGGTTCTGGAATGTCCCCTGGAATGCAGCCCCGGCGGCAGCCAGGCAGCAACCGACCATGAGGGCGAGCAGGATGCGCGGCAGACGAACGTTGAAAAACATCGTTTGCTGTTGGGTGGTCCAGGTCTGGTCGACCGGAAACACGAGGCTGGCAAGCATCTGCACTGCCTCGCCGGGTGAGATAGGGTAGCGTCCGAGCAGCAGCGAGACGGCCATGGCGACAACCATGAAGACGATGAGGAAGGCTATGAAGGCATCGGCGCGGTGGCCACGGTCGAAAAGGCGAGGGGGCGTGCGCGATTCATCAGCTCTTTCGGCATTAGCGACAGATCCAGATGTGCTCCCCAACACGCCTGATTCCTTTCGTCTCTCGCGTTCCAAGAACTTCGGTACCCGAACGATTTATTCTGAGTACAGAATAAATCGTGTAACATATAATAATTGAACGAAATTATTTGTAAATAAGGATAAATATGTTGTATCTACTCACAGGGCAGGTCCAGACGGGCAAGACGCGCTGGCTCCAGGGTCTCGTGTCGGCGTACGAGGCGCGTGGGGTTGTGGTAGGCGGGGTGCTCGCTCCGGGAATCTGGCGCAAGGTAACGGCGCGGGACGGCGCCACATCGTTCGAGAAGCTCGACATCGACAATATCTTGCTTCCGGAACATGAGACGATTCCGTTCGCATCGCGTCGCGACCTCGCGGTTTTGGATGGGACCTTCGATGCGGAAAGCCAGAGCGCACGCGCGCAGCTTCATTGGGAGATTTCGCAAGACGCGCTCGCACGCGTGAACGCGCACTTCGAGCAGCTCGGACATGAGGCGGGCGTCAGGAAGGCGGCAGCGTCGTTGCTCGTCGTCGACGAACTCGGGCGGCTGGAGCTCCTGCGCGGGGAGGGGCTCGTCGGTGCGCTCGCCCTTCTCGGACTCGGGCCGACGCCAGCGTATCCCGATGCGGTCGCCGTCGTGCGCGAGACGCTGCTGCCACGGGCGCATGAGCTGTTGGACGGACCGTGGAAAGGCGATGTGCGCGAGATCGCCCCCGGTGCCTCGCTCGAGCTGTCTTCCTCGTAAGACGCAACGGTTGGGGTTTCGTAACACTTGCCGATGCGGCGCGGTGCTAGCATGCAACGCTGACAGCAGACGTGGAAAGGCAGCATATGGCAGGCGAGCTCATCGGGTTCGACGAACGCGGGACGCACCAGGGCGACCACATCGTCCGTGGCACCGCGGCAGACGGCATGATTCGCGCATTTGCGATCACCGCGCGCGAGACGGTCCAGACGGCGCACGAAAACCACAGCACGAGTCCCCTCGTGACTGCGGCGCTTGGCCGTCTGATGATGGCGGGGCAGATGATGGGCGTCATGTTCAAGGGGCCAGACGAGCTGGTGACGCTCACCGTGCGCGGCGACGGGCCGATCGGCGGGCTGACGGTCACGGCAAACACGCACGGACAGGTCAAGGGCTTTGCGAACCACCCCAATGTGTGGCGTGCGCACAATGCGCTCGACAAGCTCGACGTCGGCGGTGGCATAGGGGCCGGCACGCTGACCGTGATACGGGACCAGCCTGGCATCGAGCCCTATTCCAGTGCCGTCGAGCTCGTCTCGGGTGAGATCGGCGACGACCTCACCTCGTATTTCGTCTTGAGCGACCAGGTGCCCACGTCGGTGGGGGTCGGCGTGCTCGTCAACGGCGACACGAGCGTGAAGCAGGCGGGCGGCTTCATCATCCAGCTCATGCCCGGCTACTACGACTACCTTGTAGACGAACTCGAGCACAACCTCGCGGGCGTTTCCTCCGTGACCTCGCTTCTCGAGGACGGCATGACGCCCACCGATATTCTGCAGTACCTGCTGCGCGGCCTCGACTACCAGCAGCTCGAGGTTGTGCCCGCGCAGTTCCACTGCGGCTGCAACGAGGAGCGCGCCACCCGTGCGGTCGTTGCGCTGGGAAAAGACGAGCTACGCGACATGGTCGAGAAAGGCGAGCCGGCCCAGGCTCACTGCCATTTCTGCGGCAAGGACTACGTCTTGGAGACTTCGCGTCTCGAAGAGCTGCTCGCGCAGGCATCTAGCCAGAAATGACGGCGCCCGCCGCAGCCTCGGTGGCCGCGTCGGGCGCCTGGTGCGTGCAATGCTGCCCGCCACCACGAGTCCCTTGTCGTGCGAGGGCTACTTGACCTCGATGAGCTCGGTGCCGTCGGTGGGGTAGTCCGAGAGCGCGACCGAGCGGATCGCGGGGTCGTCGTACGTGTTGTAGTAGTAAGTGTTGGTGCGGGCAGAAAAGCCCCCCGTGTAGACGGTTATCTCGAACGCGCCGTCGGTCATGCGGGCGGCGCCGTCGATCATGCTCACGCCCTGCAGCGTATGGAACATGCGGGCGACGTTTTCCTCTTCGGTGTCTTTGACCGGGTAGTTCGCGTTGAGGTACGCGGCGCGTACGAAGCGGGACGGCGAGTAGTAGTCGCCGGGGATGCCGCGCATGCCGCCGCCCGAGCCGTACGGCGCGAGTTCGGCCTTGTCCCATTTCACGCCCGTGGGAACCTCGGGCGTGGCGTTGAGGTAGTTGCGCACGTTCTCGGCGTGCCAGGCAAAGCCGGGCTGGTTGGCGAGCACGTCGAAGTCATCGTGGAACACCTGCATGCCATCGGAGGTGTATTCGACGACGATGCTGCGCGTGCCGTCGCCGATGATCCAGTGCAAATACGAGACGGGCATCTGGTCGCTGAGCGTCTTGCCGACGATGGCGACGTTGCCGAGCTCTGCCTCGACCTCGTCGACAGTCGCGTGCTTGGCGACGACCCACAGCGGGAACTCGAAGGCGGCGACATTCGTCTTGCCCTCGACGGGCCCTTCCTCGTAGTGCGCGTATCCGGGGAAGTTCAGACCGGCAACCGCGAGGCCGCGCTCGTTCGCGCAGTCAAAGTACAGCGGCGTGCCCGCCGCCGTGATGCCCATGCCGATGATGGGGTAGTCGATTCGGTCTGTCGCGCCGAACAGCGAGACGACCTTGGCGTTTGTCGGCGTGATGACGACGTGCTCGCCATACGAGCAGCTCCAGTCAAGGTTGCGGGCAAAGTAGAGATTGCCCTGAGCGTCTGAGAAGCGGATACCCGTGCACATAGAACCCATCCTTTCGTCTGACGGGCAACGGCTCTGCAAATGCCCAATCTCGCCGCCCGTACTTTCTTCAAAGGACACGCCATGATGTGGTGTGCTCTGAGAGTCGATAATAGTGCGAGTGGTTGGCGTGCGGGCGTATCCCGGGTTTTCTTCACCGAATCGATGAATTGGACGCGATCCCTGTCGCCGGAACCGCCGCAGCCGCGGGCTGCTGGGGCTCCACGTCGCCGATTGCCTCGGAGGCCTTGACCAACACGCGCTCGTCGTATCCGCTGAAGCACCACTCGACGTGCTCTTTGCCCATGCCAGATGGCGTGACGAGGCTCACCAGCGGGAAGATGACGAGCGCGCCGACCATTGCGATGGCGCCGCAGTTGATGGGACTGTCGATGAGGGGATGCCCTGCAAGGCCCGTCGCCATGTTGACCACGGTGAGGCCGACGCCCCAGGCAAAGCAGACCCAGGCCGCCGCCTTGGACGAGCGCTTGAGGTACAGCCCGTACAGGAACGGGGCGATGAACGAGCCGGCCAACGCGCCCCAGCTGTAGCCCATGAGCTGCGCGATGAACGTGATGGAGCTGTTGTACTGGACGAGTGCGATGACGACGGAGATCACCACGAAGACCACGAGCAAGACGCGCATCCACGCGAGCGCCTCGGAGTCGAGCATCCTCTTGCGAAACACCGGCTTGATGAAGTCGAGCGTGAGCGTGGAGCTCGAGGTGAGAACCAGCGAGGAAAGCGTGGACATCGAGGCGGAGAGCACCATGATCACGATGATACCGATCAAGATGTCGGGCAGCCCCGAGAGCATCGTGGGGATGATCGAGTCGTAACCCGCTGCGGGCACGAGCACGCCCGCGGCATTGACGGTCACGTCGAGCTCGTCGGAGAACAGGCGTCCGAAGCCGCCGAGGAAGTACGAGCCGCCCGCGACGACGATCGCGAAGATGGTCGAGATGATGGCGCCTTTCGTGATGGCGGACTCGGACTCGATGGCGTAGAACTTCTGCACCATCTGCGGAAGCCCCCAGGTGCCGAGCGAGGTCAGCACGACGACCCCCAGCAGGTTGAGCGGGTCGGGGCCGAACATGCTGGCAAAGACGCCGGCGACGGTGCCGTTGGGAACGGTTGGGTCGGATGCGTTCGCGAGGCTGATGAGCGCCTGCGTGAAACCGCCGTGCCCGTTGAGCACGCTCACGATGACGGCCACGATTGACACGAGCATGATGATGCCCTGCACGGTGTCGTTGAGCGCCGTGGCGCTGTAGCCTCCCCAGACCACGTAGATGCAGGTCACGACTGCCATGGCGACGACGCACCATTCGTAGGGGATGGCAAACGCCATGCCGAACAGGCGCCCGAGGCCGTTGTAGACGGAGGCGGTGTAGGGGATGAGAAACACGAAGATGATGAGTGCGGAAACGATACGCAGGGCCTGGCTGTCAAAGCGCTTGCCAAAGAACTCGGGCATGGTCGTCGCCTTAATGTGGTGCGTCATGATGCGCGTGCGGCGGCCGAGCACGAACCAGGCGAGCAGCGAGCCGACCAGCGCGTTGCCGATGCCTGCCCAGAAGGCGGCGAGACCGTACTTCCAGCCAAACTGGCCTGCGTAGCCGATGAACACGACGGCGGAAAAGTAGGAGGTCCCGTAGGCGAACGCGCTCATCCATGGGCCTACCTTGCGACCGCCGAGCACGAAGCCGTCGACGTCCGTCGCCTTCTTGCGGCTGTAGTAGCCGATGTAGATGGTGGTGGCGATGAATATGACGAGCAGTGCGATTTTGACGATCATCGGGTGTGCCTTTCCTCCTGAGAAGCGCCGTTCTCTCCTCGACGGCTTGGTGGCATCCTAGCTTCTTTAGCGCGCGATGCTAAAATTAATAATCGATATAACAGTTTGTGATAGCGTCGAGAGGGATGGGGCAGGCGTGGACATCAAACGATGCGAGGCGTTCGTCGCCGCGGTGGACAACGGGAGCATGTCGGGGGCCGCCAAGCAGCTGGGATACACACCGAGCGGCATCATCAGGCTCATCAACGCGCTCGAGGGCGAGCTGGGATTTCCTGTGGTCGCACGGCGTTCGACGGGCGTCGAGCTCACGCCCGAGGGCGCGCGGATGCTGCCGCTGTTTCGGGAGATGATGCGGATCGACGACCAGGCGCATCAGACGAGCGCCCGCATCCGCGGCCTCGCAGAAGGCGAGCTCACCATCGGAAGCCTGTCGACCCTCTCAAGTTATTGGTTGCCTGCGGTGCTGCGGGAGTATCGGCGGCGGTTTCCAAACGTGAAGGTGAATGTGGTTGGCGGCAGCAACGCGCAGCAACGTGCGCTGCTCGATCAGAGCAGGATTGACTGCTGCCTGTGCCATGGGCCTCTCGAGCATTACGAGTGGATCGGACTCGGGCGCCAGCAGATCATGGTGTGGGCGCGCCGCGGAACGGCGCTCACGCGGCACAGCGAGGTGCTGCTGGTCGAGCTCGACGGCGTTCCGTTCGTCATGACGAACCCCGATGACGACTCATTGTTCCAGGACCTGATGTACGCGAAGGGGATTGAGCCCGACATACGCTTCACGACCTCGGGTTGGCGCACGACCTACTCGATGGTGGAGGCGGGGCTCGGCGTGAGCCTGTGCGCCGACGGCATCGCCGAGGAGCTGGCGGGGGGCGTGGTGGCACTGCCGCTCAGCCCGCAACGCTATTTGGAGTTTGGGATTGCGCTTCCGCCGG
>CACZQA010000287.1 GCA_902783175.1 uncultured Coriobacteriaceae bacterium | reverse complement strand
GAACAGGGTGGACATGATCAGGCACATGGCCCAGTTCATGCCCGCCTGCTGGCAAAGCAGGCCGCACGGCAGCCCGAGCACGACATAACCCGCCATAATCGGCCACGCCGCCTTGAGTCCGTCGAGTATGAAATTGTCCTGCTGCTGGGTGCCATTCTCCATAACGCTTGATATTACTTCATCTAGCATGTGTTTTTGAAGTGCTAGATTCGGCGCAGCCCTGCCCAGATCCACATGATGAGCGGGGAGGGAATGATCTTGCCGGCGATGCGCATCAGAAACGCGAACACCGAGCAGGTCGCGATGGGGTAGTTGGCCTTGTTGACGAGCGTCGACCAGCGCGCCACGCGGCGCGGGGAAAGCTGCGGCCAGGGGTGTCTGACGGTCTGGCCGTTCGCGGTGCGACGGGCAACCTCGACGAACTCGGTCTTGATCCAGATCGGGCACACGGCGGTGACGCGAATGCCCCGCCCGTGCAGCTCGCGGCGCAGCGCGCGCGTGTACGAGATGACGAAGGCCTTGCTCGCGGCGTAGACGTTCAGGCCGGGCAGCGGCTGGAACCCGGCGCTCGAGGCAAACTCCAGGATGCGCGCGCCGCGGCGCATGAAGGGCAGGGCGGTTTGCGTCAGGTCCACGAGCGCACGGCAGTTCAGGTCGATCATGTCGTCGACCTCGTCGAGTCCCATGTCCTCGAAGGTGCCGAACTTTCCAAAGCCTGCGGCGTTGACGAGCAGGCCGACCTCGAACGCCTCGTCGCCGGCAGCGCGTTGTTCGAGCTGCTCTTTCACCAAGGGCGCGGCGTTTCTTCGGGTCAGGTCGAGCGGGAGCACTCGTGCGGGCGTCTCAAGCGTTTCCGCGAGCGCGGCAAGGCGCTCCTCGCGGCGCGCGATGAGCCAAATCTCCCCGTAGTCTCCCGACGCGTCGGCGAGCTTCGCGTACTCGCGGCCCATACCGCTCGACGCGCCGGTCACGATGGCAATCTTCACTTGACACTCCGTTCGCTGCTGACCTTTGGTTACGCTTGCACCACGGCGGGCATGCCCTCGGGGTGCTTCGCCCGATACGATGATACATTTGAACAAATCTAAGGTAAGATAGTGCAACCCGCAATCGAGAACGAGAAATGCAGAGCATGCGGGACTGTCATGATGGGATTATCGATGACAAAAGACGATGTTTCAGACAACGGCGCACATGACGCCGATACCACTATCGACGAGGGCCCCGATGCGGTCGAGGAGCCCGCGCTCACGGGCATCCTGAAGCCGAGGGACCTCGTTGAAAGCTACGACGAGCAGGCGGACCGGATCGTCGACGGCATTAGAGATGCCGACGAGGACACAAAGCTCACACAGACGGCCAGCGCCATCGTCGACGACATAGCATCAGAACGCCCCGAGGCGCGCGAGGCGCTAGAAGGCGATACGCCTGGCGCCAGCGACGAGCAGGTAGACGCGGCGGCGAGGCGCGAGGTGCGCGCCGATGCGGATGATGTGTCCGTGCCGGAGGCAGACGACAAAGGCGCCGAGAGCGATGTCGATTCTGCGAAGGACGAGGGCCATGCGGACGGGGCGGCTCTCGAGGACGGTGCGAGCGCCGACGCAACGACTGTGCTCAGCTCCGAAGAACTCGATGCGGCTGACGGGGCGGCTCCCGAGCACGCAGATGATTTCGAGAGAATCGAGGCACAGGGCAACTGGCTCGACGACATCGACGACGAGGACACGCCCACCGGCGAGCTTCCCGTTGTGCCGGTCATCCCCGCGCGCGAGCCTGCGCAAGCTGCCGAGGACGTCCAAGATGCGCCCAAGAAAAAGAAGAAGCACACGGGCTTGAAAGTCCTGCTCGTCGTCCTGATCGTGCTCGCTGCGATCGTCGGCGGGTGCTGCGCGGCGCTTGCCTACGACGACGGGCAGCGCATCCAGAAGGTCCCCACCAAGACGATGCTCGACGGCAACACCGACGTGTCGGGCATGACGGCAGACGAGCTTTCCTCCACCATCAAGGCACGTATGGAAAGCGGGCTGGTGGCAGACGTCAAGCTCACGCTCGGCACGGACAGCTTCTCCATCGACCTGCGCGATGTCGGGACGGTCGACACCCAAAAGACCGTCGATGCGGCCTTTGCCCCGTACGACAAGCCCATGTGGGAGCGTTGGATCGACCGCGTCAAGGAGCTCTTCGGCGGCACGACCGAGACCTACAACGTCATCACAGTCTGCGTGCCGTCGGCAGACCAGCTCTCCGACAAGGTGACCGAGATTGCGAGCGGCATCGACAAGGACCCGAAGGACGCCGGCTACACCTACGACAAGGCCACGAACGCGCTCAAGGCAACAGCCGCCGAGAAAGGCCAGAAGGTCAACGTCGATGCGACGGTTGCCGCCATCCAAGACGAGATCCTCGCCGTGGGCGAGAAAAACGCGGCGGTTATCGCGGTCAAGGGCGAGATCGATACCGAAGACCCCAAGGTCACGACGCCGGGGCAGGCGATCTACGTCGACACGAACGCATGCCGGGTGCACCTGTACGAGAACGGCAGCGAGGTGAAGAGCTACCCCTGCACGCCGGGCAAGTCCGGGTACTCCACGCCCAAGGGCGACTGGAAGCTCTCGTACAAGGACGCCTCGCCGACCTGGTACAACCCGCACAGCGAGTGGGCGGCGGATATGCCCGAGAGCATCCCGCCGGGGCCGAACAACCCGCTGGGCTTGCGCGCGCTGGCGGTCAGCTGCGGTGGCGGCATCTTCCTGCACGGGACGACGAACACCGGCCAGCTGGGCTCGCCCGGCAGCCATGGCTGCGTCAGGCTCGCCAACTCCGACATCGTCGAGCTGTACAACCGCGTCAGTGCGGGGATTCCGATCTTCATCCGCTAGATTCTGGCGGCTCGTTCAAGGCAAGGGGCATGTGCTCAAATGGGGCGCATGCCCCTCGTTTTTAGGGCGGCTACGTGACGAAAGCCAAACACTTGGAAATCGCGCTTTTATTGCGGCGCGAAATGCAGCATTATCAAAACAGCTGTATGTCACGGTTTCCCACAGGAAGGACCGCAAAGTGGCACGAGACGAACTCCATTTCGACCTCTCCCGCACGGCAACGCGCCAGGCGATTTTCGGCAGGACCATCGAGCTACTCGACAAGCCCGAGAAGACCCGCATTGCCTACGTCGTCGACGACGAGAGCATCCCGGCGAGCCTGCACCTCAACAACTTCGACGAGGTCTGCACCGCCATCGACACGACGGTTGCAAGCGACTTCGCAAAGTCCGAGGCCAAGGAGGTCTACCGGATCCTTGCCGAGGCGGAGGCCAAGGTGCACGGCTGCGAGGTGTCCGAGACGCACTTCCACGAGGTCGGTGAGGCCATGACCTGCCGCGCCATCCTCGGCATCTGCACCGCCATCGAGCTCATCGCGCCGAAGAAGATCACCGCCACGCCCGTGCAGGTGGGCAGCGGCACGGTGGAATGCGCGCACGGCGTGCTCGACATTCCCGCCCCCGCAACCGCCGCCATCCTCGAGCGCTTCAACATCCCGGTGCAGGCCACCAGGCTCGAAGGGGAGCTGTGCACGCCCACGTCTGCAGCACTTATCGCCCATTTCGTGAAGGAGTTTCATGAGTAAGCTCATCGGCATCGACCTCGGCACCACCAACTCCTGCGTCGCGGTGATGGAAGGCGACAAGCCCGTCGTCATCCCCAACGCCGAGGGCTCGCGCACGACGCCGTCCGTCGTGGCGTTCAGCAAGAAGGGGGAGCGCCTCGTCGGCGAGGTCGCCCGTCGCCAGCAGGCGATGAACCCCGACCGTACCATCGTGTCGATCAAGCGGCAGATGGGCTCGACGCGCCCCATCCAGATCGACCGCAAGAAGTACCTCCCGCAAGAGATCTCCGCCATGATCTTGGACAAGCTCAAGCGGGATGCCGAGAAATATCTGGGCGAGCCTGTCACCGATGCGGTCATCACCGTGCCCGCCTACTTCACCGACGCGCAGCGCCAGGCCACGAAGGATGCCGGCGTCATCGCCGGCCTCAACGTGCAGCGCATCGTCAACGAGCCGACGGCAGCCGCGCTGGCCTACGGGGTGGACAAGGAAGAGGACAAGGCCGTCATGGTCTACGACCTGGGCGGAGGCACCTTCGACGTCTCCATCCTCTCCATCCAAAACGGCGTCATCGAGGTCCTGGCCACGGCAGGCGACAACCACCTGGGCGGAGACGACTTCGACGCGCGCCTCACCGAGGAGCTCGCGCGGCGCTTCAAGAGCGAAAGCGGCGTGGACGTGCACGGCGAGCCGGCGGCGATGAGCCGCCTGCGCGAGGCGGCGGAAAACGCGAAGAAGGAACTTTCCGCTGTCATGCAGACGACGGTCAACCTGCCGTTCCTCGCCACCAAGGACAAGCAGCCAATTCACTTCGAAACGCAGGTCACGCGCGCCGAGTTCGACAAGCTCACGCACGATTTGGTCGAGCGGACAATGGGGCCGTGCCAGCGCGCGCTCGCCGATGCCGGCAAGACCGCCTCGTCTATCGGCAAGGTGCTCATGGTGGGTGGCTCGAGCCGCATTCCCGCCGTCAAGCAGGCCGTACGCAACCTCATCGGCAAGGAGCCGAGCGAGAGCATCAACCCCGACGAGAGCGTCGCGATTGGCGCATGCCTGCAGGCAGGCGTTTTGTCGGGCGAAGTCGGAGGGTTGCTCCTGCTCGACGTGACGCCGCACTCGCTCGGCATCGAGGTCATCAACGACGGCGTGAGCGTGCTCATCCCGCGAAACTCGACCCTGCCGGCCATGCACAGCGAGATATACACGACCGTGACGCCCATGCAGACGATGGTCGAGATCAACGTGCTCCAAGGCGAGGCACCGCGCGCGAGCCAGAACACGTCGCTCGGCAAGTTCCGCCTGGGTGGGCTGCACCTCGGCATGCAAAAGCCGCAGATCGAGGTCACGTTCCAGATCGACGCGAATGGAATCGTCCACGTCACCGCCAAGGAGCTGGGAAGCGGCAAAGCGGCAAACATCCGGATCGAGGGTTCTTCGAACATGTCGCAGCGGCAGATCGAAGCCGCGCACAAGCGTCTGACGGATGGCTCGTAGCACGTAGCTTCGCCCGATGCATGCGAAAGGAAGACGAATGAACGTCAAAACGAGATTTGTGATCCCGGCGATTATCACGGTCGTGGTAATCGGAATCTTCTACTACATCACGATTCCGCCCATCAACATCAAAAGCGTCGACTTCTGGTGGTTCGTCATCTGGTGCCTCGTCGTCATCGGCGTGTGCTTTGGGCTGCCGCGCCTGCACGACGCCGGCTCGGAGTTCGTCACGGATTTCGGCGACACACTGCGCCGCGAGGGCTTTCTCGGCGCGCTGACGGGGCTGTTCCGCCGCCGCGGCAATTCGGCGTCGAGCTCTGCTGAGGGCGCAGGCGACATGGGGGAGGAGTCTTCTAGCAAGCGCCGCCACCGCAAGCGCGCCAAGGGCGAGAAGAAGCAGCATGGTTTTATCTTCTGGATTATCGTGCTCATCCTCGTGTTGATCTTGGGCCTGATCATCGGCAACGTGGCAAGCTCGCCGTTCTTCAACGCGCGTGCGTACTCGGCGCTCGTGCAGGTCGAAGATGGTAACTTCTCCGAAGACATTAACGAGATTTCCATGAACAGCGTGCCCGTGGTCGACAAGGGGACGGCCGTACGTTTGGGCAGCAGGACCATTGGCGAGATGAGCGACCTCGTCAGCCAGTTCGGCATCGACGAGGGCTACGACTCGTACACGCAGATCAACTACAAGAACGCGCCGTATCGCGTCGCGCCGCTCGTATACGCCGACCCCATCAAGTGGATCACTAACACGATGCAGGGCCTCCCCGGATTCGTGACGGTCAATATGGCGACGCAGGACACGCAGCTCGTGCGCCTGCCCGAAGGCCATTACATGCACATATCGACGGGCGAGCACTTCAACAACTACCTGTACCGCTACGTGCGCTTCCAGTATCCGACCGAAATGTTCGGCGTCGCGGCGTTCGAGCTCGATGACGACGGCAACCCGTACTGGATCGTCCCGACGGTCAACATGCGCATCGGGCTGTTCGGTGGCGAGGACTACGACGGCGCCATCCTCGTGGACGCGTGCACGGGCGAGACCACCAAGTACGATGCGGAGTCTGTTCCCACCTGGTGCGACAAGGTCTACACGGCTGACATGGTCTATGACCAGCTCGGCTACTACGGCCGCTACCGCGGAGGCTTCTGGAACTCGCTCATCGGGCAGTCGGGCGTGCTCGTCCCGACTGGCTCCACGGCGCCGAGCCTGTTCAACGGCAAGCAGTCCGACTCGTCGGCGGGCAGCTCGACCAGCGGCTACAACTACCTCGCCATCAACG
>CACZQA010000286.1 GCA_902783175.1 uncultured Coriobacteriaceae bacterium | reverse complement strand
GCCTTGGGGAGCACGGCGCCGACAACTTCCTCAACCGAGGCGGGAAAATGCCGGTAGTCGTCGGGCGCCCGCTGCGGTACGTAGCCCACGGCGCCGTCGATTGCAGCGGCAGATGGCGCGCGCCCCAGCACCTCGACGGTTCCTTGATCGGCCGCGATCTCTCCCAAAATGAGCCTGATGATCGTGGACTTCCCCGCCCCGTTTGGGCCGACGAGCGCGCAGAGCTCGCCGGGGGCGAGCGAAAGACTCGCCCCTTCGAGAACGGGGGTGCTGCGATACGAAAAGCGGATGTCGTCAAGTTGAACTGCCGGCTCCATTACGAGAGCGCCTTCACGAGCTTGTCCAGATTGGACTCCATGACGGAGAAGTAATCCTCACCTGCGGAAATCTGCTCGTCGGTCAGGCCTTCGAGCGGGTTCAGGACCTCCAGGCTGGCTCCCGTCTCGTCGGAAATCGCCTGAGCCGCCTTGGGGCTCACCAGCTCTTCGGAGAAGATCGTCTTGGTTCCGTTCTCCTTGACGAAGTCCACGATTTTGGCCATGGTCTTGGCATCCGGCTCGGAATCCGCCTCGATGCCCTCGATGGGCACCTGCGTCAGGCTGTAGCGGTCGCACAGGTAGCCAAACGCCTGATGCGAGACGACGATGTTCTTGCTTGCGGTGCCGGCGAGCTCACTGGCGTATTTCTGATCCAGCTCGTCCAGCACGCCCGCGTACTTCTCGTAGTTCTTCTCGTAAGCGTCCTTCCCATCCGGGTCGGCCTTGATGAGCGCGTCGCGGATGTTCGCCATCTCCACCTTCGCATTGGCGGGAGAAAGCCACACGTGCGGGTCGTACTGCCCATGGTCGTGGTCGGCTTCGTGGCTGCCTTCATGCTCAGCTTCGTGCTCGTCACCTGCCGCGGGGAGCAGGTCGACGCCCTGCGAGGCCTCGACCGAGACGAGGTCTTTGTTGCCGACAGCACTCGTGACGTCGTTCACCCAATGCTCCATCCCGGCACCGCTGTACACGAGCACCTGGGCGGACGCGATGGTCTTCATGTCGGCGGTGGACGGCTCCCAGTCGTGCGGCTCGGTCCCGGCCGGCACAAGGCAGGTCACGTCCACGCGGTCGCCGCCGACTTTCTGGGCGAAGTCGTACATGGGGTAGAAGGATGCGACGACGGAGACCTTGTCTCCGGATTCGGAACGGGTGCTCTGAGCAGTGCCATTGGACGAACAGCCCGCAAAGACTGCAAGGGATGCGACCGCCGCAAGCGCCGCCAGAGCGAGCGCGAGGTGTTTCTTACGCATATGCGTTTCCTCCAAGGAAGGGTGTGTGGCGCCGGCGTCTATGCCGGCGCTATTGAGTGTTGAGTGTCCTTAGTGCCGCCGCGTGAAAGCGGCAGGGAAACTCAATCGTTCATCCGCACCTTGAGGGAAACCGGCGTGTCAACCGCGAGAAGGAGGGCCCTGCACAGGCACGCGACCACCGTCGCGGCCAGCAGGAGAGTTGCCACGGCGAGTGCCTGGGGGACGTCTGCCCCCTGCTGCTCCATCTGCACGGCGCCCGCGATGACCTTGCACACGGGGCACTGATCGCCCGTGCAGTCGTGGTGGCTTTCCGCGACGATGAACAGCGAGGGCATCAAGAGCACGAGCACAAGGGCAAGCGCCAGGCCGGCTCGCGTGATTTCGCGCCTTCTCGACGGCGTTCCCATACTAGCGGGCTCCCTTTTGCCGACAGTCGCGGCAGATTCCGTAGAGCACCGTCCTGCCCGGATCCACGGCAAAGCCGTGCCCGTCGAGCAGGTGCTTTTCGGTCTCCGAAAGCTCGTTGCAGTTCAAGTGGATGAGGGCTCCGCATTCCTCGCATTTGAGGTGGTAGCAATGCTCGCGATGGCAATGCTCCCGGTCGACGAGCTGAAAGCAGGCACTGCGCTCGCCCTCGGGCGTGAACCTGATTACGGCGCCTTCGGCGACGAGCCGGTCGAGCTGGCGGTACACAGTAGCGGTGGAGATGCTCGAGCCGTCCTGCTTCAGAGCGCGACAGACATCCGCTGCCGTGAGGTGTTTGCCTCCGGCAGCGACAAGGCAGGAAAGTACCTCTTCTCTTTGCTCTGTGTTGTATTTGCCCCGCACAGCTCTTCCCTCTGTAATATGAGAACGATTCTCAAATTAACAGAAGGAGCGATCCCGGTCAACCGGAGGAACATGACACGATACCCACGGCCCCTCGTGTCACAAGGGTGACTCGTAGGGACAGGTCGGGGTGTCCCTCCGGACCAAACTGACACGATACCCACGGCCCCTCGTGTCATTTTTGTGCGTCTGTCAGATCGCCCAAGCGGGAACCGCCTGGACATCACGCGCGACCATGTAGGGTTCGCTTGTCTGGCAGATCACCTGACCAAAGCCGACTTCGTAATCCTGAAAGCCCTCGAGGCATTTGAAGTTCTTGACGGCATCCGCCTTGACGAGGCCGCTCGTCTTCACCTCGATCGGGTGCAACGTTCGCCCATCCTGAATCACAAGGTCGATCTCTCGCTTCTTCGAGTCGCGGTAGAACCAGACGTCGCGCATGTTGGCGCCGGCATTCATGAAGCTCTTGAGCACTTCCGAGACAACGAACGTCTCAAACACATGACCGGCGATTGCGCCGCGGCGGAGCTGCTCGGGCGTGGTCCAGCGCGTGAGATGGCACACGAGCCCGGTGTCCATGAAGAAGATCTTGGGCGTCTTCGTGAGGCTCTTGCCGATGTTTGGCCAAAACGGCTCCACAATCCGAATGACGTTGGAAGCCTGCAGGATAGACAGCCACGCACTGACCGTCTTGTGGTCCACGTCAATAGCGTTTGCGATATCGCTCGTGTTGAGCAGTTGCCCCGTTCGAGCTGCGCAGGCAACCATGAAGTTGTAGAACTTCGCCTCGTCCTTCACGTTGATCAGGTCGCGGACGTCGCGCTCCAAATAGGCAGCCTCGTAATCCGAATAGAAACCATCCCAATCGATTTCCGGGTTCTGGAGCTCAGGCATGGACCCACGGTGGATTGCAGCCCACAGGTCGAAACCTTCCGGAAGCTGAGGAAGGTCATTCTCCGAGATCACGTGAGGAAGGTGCTTGTGTGGGGTTTTCGCACGGCCCAGCATCTCTCGAAGCGACAGGGGCGGCATCTCGATGATCCGAATCCTGCCCGCCAGAGATTCGCTCACGCCCTTCATCAACTGGTACGTCTGAGAACCCGTGAGAATGACCTGACCCTTGGCATCTGATTGATCGACTTGCCACTTGATAGGAGAAAAAAGCTCGGGGACGCGCTGCACTTCATCGATGATCAGCGGGAGATCGTGTTCTTCGAAGAAGAGAACCGAGTCTTGCTTAGCGGTGGCGAACTCGGCGGGATTCTCGAGAGAAACGTAGTGAAAGGCGTCG
>CACZQA010000285.1 GCA_902783175.1 uncultured Coriobacteriaceae bacterium | reverse complement strand
GACGGCAGGTCCTTGCCGTGCTCGCCCGAGCGTTCCTCGAGGTCCTGCATGGCGTCGAGCATCGTGGGAACCACGGTCGACGCCTCGACGACGGCGATGTGCACGAGCGGAAGCAGGCTCACCGAACGGCCGCACTGCGGCGTGATCGGCTGCACGATCGTGCCGGTTTCGGCAATCGCCTCGGATGCGAACGTGATGCCGAACTGCGCGGCATCGGCGGCAGCGACGAGCGCATCGCGGCCCTGCTCGGCGTCCCAACGGGTGAGCTTTTTCGCCTGGGGCGTCTCCTTGAGCGCCGCGGTGATGCCGAGCGTGATCATGCGCGGGTCGTCAGCGTAGACGACCTCGCCGCTGTGGGTCTCGTCTGCGGCATTGGCGACGATTGCCGCGATCACGTCCGCGACCTCGCCTTCCTGGCAACGATGCACGTCGATGCGAATCTTTTCCGCCTCGTCGACGAACATCTCGACGAGCTCGTCGTGGCCGAGCCCATCTGTGCAGCGCGCCGGTGCGAGCGCGGCGACGTCGGCCTTGCGCACGCTCGCCGGGGGCTGGCTGTGCCCGAGTCGCTCGGAAATCGGCGCGAGCAGATCTTCGAGGGTCTTGTTTCCCGCACTCATTACCTATCACCGCCTTCGGTCTTCGAAGCTTCTTCGCGCTGCGCCTTGTGCTGCTCGAACCAGTCCCTGAACCGGGTCTCGGACAAGACGTCCATGTCACGCGATGACGTCCAGCCCTTCAACACGGGAATCCAGGCGCTCTTGGCGCCGAGGCCGTCGATCTCCTCGCCCTTGGAAAGAGCCTGCATGACGGGGCGGCCGGCCTTCATGGCCATGCGGTAGACGGGCAGGTTCGTCCACATCAGCTCGGCAGCCTTGAACAGCGGCACCTCCGCCTTGTGGTTCTTACCCTGCTCAACCATGTTGATGCGGTGGTCGCGGATCAGGTCGTGCAGCGGGATGTGCACGGGGCAGTGGTCGGTGCAGGCGCCGCACAGCGAGCAGGCGTACGCGAGGTCGCCCACGTTGTCGTAGCCCTCGAGCGCTGCCGTGAGCACGATGCCCATGGGGCCCGGGTAGATGGAGCCGTAGCCATGGCCGGTGATGTGGCGGTACACCGGGCAGATGTTCAGGCACGCGCCGCAGCGGCAGCACCTGAGCATGTCCTCGAACTCCGTGCCCAGAAGCGAGCTGCGGCCGTTGTCCATGATGACGACGTGGACCTCTTCGGGACCGTCCGACTCGCCGGGATGCGCCGGGCCCTGGTCGATGGTGAAGTACGCGGTCATCTTCGCCCCGACTGCGCTGCGTGGCAGGAGCGCCATCATGACGTCGAGCGACTCGAGGTCGGGCACGATGCGGTCGATGCCGACGACGACCACTTGGACTTTGGGGAAGCTGTCCACCATGCGCCCGTTGCCCTCGTTGGTGACGAGCGTGACCGAGCCGGTGTCGGCGACGGCGAAGTTGCATCCGCGGATGCCGACTTCGGAGCTCAGGAACTCCTCGCGCATGATCTTGCGCAGGAAGTGCGTGATGTGCTCGGGCACGGCATCGCCGTCGTAGCCGCGCTCGTTGCGGAAGATCTCCGCGATCTTCTCGCGGTCGAAGTGCAGCGCCGGCACGACGATGTGGCTCGGCGCGGATTTCGCGGTCTGGAGGATGGCCTCGGCGCAGTCGGTCTCGATGACGTTGACGCCGGCGTCCTCGAGGACCTCGTTGAGGCCCATTTCCTCGGTCATCATGCTCTTCGACTTGACGGCGCTCGCCGCCCCGTGCTTCTCGAAGACGTCGAGGATCTCCCACAGCGCGTCGTCGGCGGTGGGGGCGTAGTGCATGGTGCAGCCGTGCGCCTGCGCGTTCTCGGCGAACTCCTTCACGTAGAAGTCGAGGTTGCGCGTCACCTCGTTGCGGATCTCGATGGCGCTTTGGCGCAGCCCCTCCCAGTCGGGCATCTCCTCGACGAGCTGCTTGCGCTTGTTGTAGAAGGTTTCCTGCGCGGTCTCGATCGCGTTGTGCTTGAAGTCGTCTTCGAGGCACTTGTCCACGCGCTCGCGC
Source organism: uncultured Coriobacteriaceae bacterium (assembly GCA_902783175.1). Lineage (GTDB taxonomy): Bacteria > Actinomycetota > Coriobacteriia > Coriobacteriales > QAMH01 > CACZQA01. The sequence continues at coordinate 111 of CACZQA010000285.1, read as the reverse complement.
AGGCTCTCGTCCTTGTCGTAGAGAATCGCCATGCTAGTTCACCCCCATGTCGAGCACCTGCGCGATGTGCAGGACCTCGATGTCGCGGTCGAGCTCGCCTTCGGTGCGCAT
>CACZQA010000284.1 GCA_902783175.1 uncultured Coriobacteriaceae bacterium | reverse complement strand
GTCGGCGGTCTTCGCGCTCTGCTGGATGAACCACTCGAGGTCGGGGTTCATCTCGGGAGACCCGCCCGTGATGTCCATGACCTCGTAGCCGCCGGTCTCAAAGGCGGCAAGGCACGCCTCCATGGTCTCGCGCGACATCGTCTCGTCACAGCTGGGGCTGCAATTCAAGAAGCAGTGGTTGCACGCCAGATTGCAGCGGTACCCGAGGTTCACCTGCATGGTGCGCAGCTGCGCGGTGCGGAGCAGCTCTTTGTCGTGGATGAAGTCGCCAAACGGCTCGATGCCGAGCTTGGCGCACGAGCGCTCGAGCGACTCGAGGTCGACTTCCTCCTTGCCCCGCGCGATGCGCAGCGCCTCGTTGGCCCGCTCGAAGTCGAACAGGCCGATGTTGTCCTTTCGCGGCGTCACGAGGAAGTGCTCCGCGTAGCGGCTCGACTGCAGGTACGTCGCCATGTTGCCGCTGATCGCCACGGGGCGCCCCTTAATGAGACGCACCTCCTTCGACAGGTCGAAGTAGCGCTTGTTCTCGGGGATGGTGCCCAGGTACGTCGCCGTCTGCTGGTAGTCCTCCTCGCGGTCCTCGAAGTCGGCGCACTTGACCGCGCGCACCGTGTGCGAGGAAAAGCCGATGCAGCCGAGCTTGGTCGCGATCTGGAAATCGCCGATGTGCACCTCCTCTTCCTCGACGTCGAAGAAGGCGTTGATGCCGTTGGCCGCGAGCATGCGGCGGAAGTCCTCGATGTACATCGCACCCGAGAGGCACTCCCCTCTCAAGATCGGGTCGTCGTAGAAGCCCTCCGGCACGCGCCGGTCAGAGAAGATGTCGGAAAAGTACAGCTCGCCGCCGGGCTTGAGCACGCGGAAGATCTCCTTGAACAGCTGCTCCTTGAACGGGGACAGGTTGACGACGCAGTTGGACATGACCACGTCGACGCTCTCGTCGGGAACTGCGCGCATGTCCTCGATGTAGCTCTCGATGAACTCGACGTTACTCTCGTCGAGCCCGAGCGCGGCAATCTGCGCCGCCTCGTGGCTCCGGGCAAACTCGAGCTGGCTCGGCGTCATGTCGACGCCGATGACGTGCCCGTTCGGGCCGACGAGCTTTGCCGCGACATACACATCGCGGCCCGTCCCGCACCCGAGGTCGAGTACCGTGCACCCTTCAAGTGCCGGCGGCAGCGGAGAGCCGCAGCCGTAGAAGTGCGCGATGATGTCGGGATCGATGTCCTTCAAAACGTCGAGCACGTATTTGGGAGGAGTCGAGGCGCAATCGCACGCGTTGGTGCGCAGCGATTCGCCGTCCTCGAGCGAATCGTAGTAGTCGCTCACCATGCGGCGAATCTCTTCATCGGTCTTGATCGTGCCCATTGGTCCCCCTTCGTGCGAAAAAAGTCATCCGCCATTGTACGCGCCTCTTAGAGCAATGCAGGTAACAGTATCGCGCAAATACAGGAAGCCCGCTACAAAGCAGGCTTCCGAGAGGTTCCTATGAGGGAAAGATGTCGCTAGGCTTGCGCCTCTTCCTCAGCTTCTTCCGCGGCGATGCGCGCCTTTGCCTCTTTGCCGCCATGGTGCGCCTTGGCGCAGGATGCGACGGCACCGGACAGGGCAAACAGGGCGATGGCGTTGGGGATGACCATGAGCTGGTTGAACATGTCTGCCAGCTCCCAGACGAGGTCGTTGGAGAGCAGCGAGCCCATGAAGATGAAGACGAGCGCGATGACGAAGAACGGCATGACGCCCTTCTTGCCAAACAGGTACTCGACGTTGATACGCGCGAACAGGTTCCAGCCGATAATCGTCGAAAACGCGAAGAAGAGCAGGCAAATCGCCACGAACGCGCTGCCGAAGCCCTCTCCGAAGAACGCGCCGAACGCGGCCTGGGCCATGTTCGTCTTGTCGAGGCCGGCGGCAACGCCCGTGGCGTCGACCGTCATCGGGCCGTTTCCGCAGTAGAGCACGCTGATGACGACGAGCGCGGTCATGGAGACGACGACGATCGTGTCGATGAAGACGCCGATCATGGCGACGACGCCCTGGTCATGCGGGTCCTTGACCTTTGCCATCGCATGGGCGTGCGGCGTGGAGCCCATACCGGCCTCGTTGGAGAACAGGCCGCGCTTGGCGCCCTGGCTCAGCGCCGCGATAATGCCGAACGTCACGCCGCCAACCGACGCCTGCGGGTTGAAGGCGCAGGTGAAGATGAGCTCGAACGCAGGGATGATGTTCTGCCAGTTCATGACGAGCACCACCAGGCTGCCGACGATGTAGAGCAGTGCCATGATCGGGACGAGCTTCTCGGTGACCGCGGCGATGCGCGTGACGCCGCCGATGAAGATGAAGCCGCCGATGAGCACGACGACAAGGCCCATGATCCAGGTGGGGATGCCGAAGGCCGTGTTCATGGTCGCCGCGATGGAGTTCGACTGGACCATCGAGCCCATGAAGCCGAGCGCAAGGATAATGGCCACGGAGAAGAACCCTGCGAGGAACTTGCCGCCGGCGCCCTTGAAGGCGGTGCGGATGTAGTAGACCGGGCCGCCGTGGACACGGCCGTCGTCATCGACGTGACGGGTCTTCTGCGCCATGACCGCCTCGGCGTAGTTGGTGGCCATGCCGAGGATGGCGATGAGCCACATCCAGAAGATGGCGCCCGGGCCGCCGATCAGGATCGCGCCGCATGCACCGACGATGTTGCCCGTGCCGACCTGCGCGGCGACTGCCGTCGCGAGAGCCTGGAACGAGCTGATGCCGCCGTGGTGCTTGCCGCCGTGCAGCGAGAAGCCGCCGAAGACGCGGCGCATGCCCTCGCCAAAGCAACGGAACTGCACGCCGCGCGTGCGGATGGTGAAGAACACGCCCATCGCGACGAGCAAGATGATCAGCACGTAGTTCGACAGATACGAGTTGATGGTCTGAACGATGGTGAGAAGCACTGCTTCCATGAAATAAATAACCTCCTCTAGTCTAATAAAACAATCCAGAGAAGGTCACAAATGATGCACGTTATGTACGCGTCGGCTCTGTCCGTTTGCCTGAGAGATTCAGCCTGGCTATATGCCCGACCTTGCACCTTCGGCACTCATTTAAGAGATTCTCCAGAGGCTTCTCCCCGCCCGGTCTCTTTTCGGATTCCGAACGGATCAATGAAGCAACACAGCGGGAATTATGCGCTTCATGTATCGCCCGCGCAATAACTTTTCAGAAATAGTGCCGCGCATGGCACGAGGGGCCGTGGGTATCGTGCCATTTTGGTTCGGAGGGACACCCCGACCTGTCCCTCCGTGTCATACAGGCATGGCGATTTCGCCTAGCGGCGCCCCTCGTCTGCCATGCCGAAGCACTCGGTGAAAAACACCTGGGCATCCAGGTCGTAGCGCTCGCACACCTCGTCGAGCGCGTCGTCCATGAGCCGCGCGAGCTTGCGCGACGGGCACACGGCGCGCGCGTTCACGATCACGCTGAGGTTGCGGTGCGCAGCCTCGGTCTTGTGCTCGTACTCGATATCGTAGTCGACGCCGATGAGGGACGCCTTCACGTAGTCGTCGTCGCAGATGCCGTACAGCTTGAGGTGCGGAACGTTGCCCTTGCGCTCGATCAGCCCGAGCCTGATCTCCTCGATGAAATCGTCCACGACCTCGTTGTAGTCGATTTCGCTGCCATCGAGCGTCTTGAAGTACAGGCGACGGTTGTACCACGTGAGCACCGCCTCTGCCTGCGCATAGTCGGGCCCCGCGTAATCGATCTCGACGTGGCGGCAGGCGGTTCCGTTGTGGATGAGAAAATCCGCGAGCTCGGGGATGCCCGTCCCCTCCCGCGCGCTGATGGCGAGCACGGGGACGTTGCAGCTCTGTCGCAGAAACGACAGGTAGCGCTCGATTTCCTCGTCGCTCAGCGTGTCGATCTTGTTCAAGACGACGACGTCGCCCTCCTCGACCTGCTGCTCGAGCAGGAACTTGAGCTCCTGCGGCAAGTTGATATCCGCCTGTTCGGGCATGACCATCCGCAGACGCTCGGGGTCGACGATGACGGCGAGCGGGCCGAGCTCGAACTCGTCGGCGTTGTCCCGCAGGATCTGCTTGTAGACGTGCTCGACCGTGCCGACGCCGCACCCCGGGATATCGCTCATGACGAGTTTGGCGCCGTCCCGGTCGCGCATGCGCCTGATCTTATCCACCGTGTTGTCCATCTGGTAGCAGATGCACCCGGAAGAAATCTCCTCGACCGTGCACCCATTCTCGCGCGTCAGGTTGGTGTCCACGAGCTGCGCGCCGAGGTCGTTGGCGATGATGCCGACCTTCTCGACGTTTTTGTCCATGTACTCCGCGAGCGCGATCATCGTCGTCGTCTTGCCCGCGCCCAAAAACCCGCTCACCACGAGAAACTCAATCTTGTCCACGTCACGCCCCTTCACGAGCTGCCATCTCGAGCTGAATTACTGTCAGTCTACTATAGCACCGTATCTACTATTAGAACGTTACACTCGTTGTCTTGCCGCTATTTCGAGAACGGCAGATCGCCGCGCTTGAATCGGGCGATCATCTCGCTCGTGAGGCTCACGCCGTCTTCTTCCTCGGTGATCTCGTCCCTCGAAACCCATGCGCCATAGCCGAGCTCGTCTTCCTGCAGCGTGATGGTGGCATCCCCATCGAGCTCGCAGAAGTACCCGAGCAGCAGGTTGCTCGCGTACCCCCAAGGCTGGCTTCTGTAGTAGCGGATGTTCTTGACGCGCAGGCCCACCTCTTCGCGCACCTCGCGCTCGACCGTCTGCTCGGCTGTCTCGCCGATCTCGACGAACCCCGCGACGAGCGCGCGCTTCGGGCTGTCCGTGTTCCACGCATACTTGGTGAGCAAGATCTTGTCGCCGTCCACCACCGCGACGATGACCGCGGGCGCGATTTTGGGATAGACGATGTTGCCGCAGCTCCTGCACTCGAGCGCGCGCTCGGCATGGGAATATGCCAACAGCTTTCCGCAGCGCCCGCACCTGACGTTGTCCCGATACCACTCATGCAGGTGAAAGCCCGTGATGGCCGCAAACGCGCGTGCGCGCTCGGCGGACTCGCGCACGTCTTTCATGTGAGCAAACCCGTACCCTTCCGGCTGCGGCGGCAGGCGCCGGAACACGTCTTTTTCCGGACGCGCGATGAAAAAACGCTCGCCATCGACAGAAAACGCGTAGACGCACGGGCAGTCGGTGTCGAGCTCGGCAAACGTCGGGTAGTCCAGCTTCGCAGCATCCCTCTGGCGCACCAGGACCGAATTGTGGGGGTCCCCCGCCACGCGGTCGCGATAGACCAGCACGCGGTCATGTGCTGCGGGTTTTGCGAAGACGATCTGGTTATCGAACGAGTGAGGCGCGATGTCTTGAATCATGGCGGCTCCAATGCTTGGGAATTGTCGTTTCGTCCATGCTACTTCGTTCTCGCGCGCACGGCAGCCCACTTTTCCCGCGAGCGTCTCGAAGCCCCATGCTCCGCTCACATGCCCCGTCTAAATTAGGGCTTGCACATATATTGGATTGTGTCCTATACTAGGCGACGTCAACTCATATTCCGCACTTTCGCGGCCGATTGCCATAGCACAGCACAGCCGCAACGAGTTGGGGGGTCTCGGCTGGTAGGCGGCCGGGGTGCCCCGACTCGTAACACAGATCAGCAAGCCGCCTCCTGGCGGCTTTTTCATATCCGTATGCAGTTCGACGCACTCGATGGCATTCGAGCTGCGCTCCGGACGCGTGTCGCCCTGGCAACAATGTTTCTTCAATTATCTAGAAGGAGTGGCGTAGTATTATGGCAGTCAAAATCAACGAAAGGAAATCCTTAATGTGGTCTGCCTGCCACCCGAAATCCGAAGAAGAGCTCAACGAGTGCTCGCAGCTCGGCAAGAGCCTGAGCCGACTGACCCAGCCCTCGATCCTCGCGGCACTCGCGCGCGCTGACAAGCCGCAGCATGGCTACCTCATCATTCAGGAAATGACCAAGAGCCCCATGTTCGGCGGGAGCTCCCCCGATCCGACGGGCGTCTATCGCATCCTCAAGCAGATGGAGAACAACGGGCTGGTCACGAGTGCATGGGACACCTCGGAATCCGGCCCCGCCAAGCGCTGCTACAGCCTCACCGAAGAGGGTCGCGCGTGCCTGCGGCGCTGGGTCGACGCCCTTGCCTGCTACAGCGCCAGCATCCAGGAGCTGCGCATGATCGCCTGCGACTCCCTCGGCATCGAGGTCCCCGACCTGCCCGTATGCCTCCACGACCCCGCAGAGGCACTCGC
>CACZQA010000283.1 GCA_902783175.1 uncultured Coriobacteriaceae bacterium | reverse complement strand
TCAGCGTTGGGGACGGCAGGCGCCGACATAATCCGACCTGTTGGAGAGGCTGGACACCTTGACCACGTCCCCCGTACGCGGGGCCTGGATGTACTTGCCATCTCCCACGTAGATGCCGACATGGTGGATGCCCTCCACGCTCGGGCCGAAGAAGACGAGGTCTCCCGGCATGAGGGCCTCATAGGCGATGTGCACGCCCTCGTCGTACTGGCTGCGCGCGAAGTGCGTCAGATGGATGCCGATCTGCTCGTAGCAGTACATCGTGAGACCGGAGCAGTCGAAGCCCGAGGGTGACTCCCCGCCCCACACGTAGGGAACGCCCAGGTACCGGCTTGCGATGGAGATGATCTCGGGGTGCGAGCCATCGGTGCTCTTCGAGCCGGCGTACTTGGCGAGCCAGTCGCGCGTGGCCTTATAGGTGTCGTAGTCGTTGAGCGCAGCGCGCGAATCCGGGTCGAGCTTGCCGAGAAACTCGAGCTGCGTGTTGAGCGTCGAGGTTATCGTGTCGGCACGCTGCTGGGCCTGCTTTTCGAGCCTGGCGATCTTGTCGACCTCGTCCTGCTGCTCGTCTAGCTGCTTCTCGAGCTCTGCGCGCGTGCGCTTGACCTGCGCGATCGCCCCCTGACGGTCGGTGGCAATGTTTTCGAGCAAATACAGGCGCGAGGCGAAGTCGCTGAAGTTTGCAGAGCCCAGAAGGACACTTGCGTAGTCGACGTTGCCGTTCTTGTAGATCTCCACGAGCGTCGTGTCGAGGTTCGCGCTCGCCTTGTCGTAGGCCTCCTGCGCCTGCTGGACGCGCTCCTTGGTCTGCGCGAGGTCGGACTCCGCCTGCTCGCGCTGGGCGCTGATCTGCTGCAGGTCCTCGTAGGCAGTCTCGAGCTTTGCCGTGAGAGACGCGATGTACGCGACCGTGCTCTGCGCCGGCTTCGATGGGGTTGTCTGATCTGCGGGAGCTGCGGAGTCGTCTGTTGCGGCGGGGGTTGCCCACGCGCCTTGTACCGATATGCACGCGCATGCCACGGCGCAGGCGAGCACTGCCGCGGCAAGACGCCGCGCGGCGTTACGAACCTGGAACATGAGAGATGCCAGACGACTACTCGTCGAGGAACTTGAACACCATGTCGAAGGTGCCGATCTGCACGCGCGACCCAGGCGTGAGCTCCGCCTGGTCGACAACCTCCCCGTTTACCCACGTGCCGTTCAACGAGCCCGCATCGGTGATGCTTGCCTTGGGACCGTCGATGGCGATGGTGGCGTGGTGGCGCGAGACGGTCATGTTGCTCAGGAACACGTCGCATTTCGGGTCACGGCCGAGCGAGTAGGAACCCTGGCCCAAGACGAAGTGCTCGCCGGCATAGGGGCCGGAGACGACCTCGAGCGCGGGCTCGCCCAGGGGCTTTTCCGCAGGCACGTCTGCGACGTCGAGCGAGACGGGATTGAATTTTTCCGTGCGGCCGATCAGCCTGAAGCCGCAGCGCGGGCATTCGGTCTGCCCCTTCTGGAGCGGCTCGTTGCAGACCGGGCAGGCAAATTTAGATTCTTCCAAAGCGTAAACCTTTCCGTTTTCGTTTTGCGCAAGTGTAGCACCCGCATATGACAATACGGATACGCGGTCGAGGGGTTTGTAATAATTTCAGGAAACTCGTCGCGCGGGGTGCCTTCTCCCCCGCGAACCGGCTCTACCTTGCGAGCGCAGCAGCGCCCACGAAGCCGCCTTCCGGCCGCAGGTACGCCCCCAGCCCGCACTCGAGCGGGTTTGCATAGGCAGCGTCGTGAAGCGCCGCGCAGTGCTGTCCCGCCTCGTCGAGACGGCGCTCGAGCTCCTCGGGGTACTCGACGTTGAGCTCGGGATCCTGCAGCAGGAACTCCCCCATCTGCGCGGCGAAGGCGCGCGGGACGAACAGCAGGTAGGCGGGAGCCGCCGGAACCCCGTAGCAGGCAGCGTCGAATTCATGCACGAGCGCGGGCAGCGCGCCGCCCGCAGCTTCTGTCAGCTGCTCGAAATTGCGCGAGATGGTCGAGCCGTACATGAGCAGCACCGCCATCTTCTCGCTGTCGTCTTCGAGGGAGACATCGCCGAAGACCGGCCCATCATCGTCGGTGAGCTCCGAATGGGCAGAGAGCCATTCGAACGCCTCTTGCCCGTTATCGGGGCTCGTCATCATGAGGTACTCGTCATCGCCGGTACGCATCACGTCGACGAGGTCGATGGCCTCGGCCTGCCCCGTGAGCAGCAGCCCCTGAGAAAAGCCTCCAAGGGACGCGAGCGGCTCGAGGGCACCGGAAAACATCGTCGAGACGAAGCGCGCCGCGCCCGATCCTGAGATTCTGAACACGCCGCACCCGCTCAGGTCGCAGACGTACGAGCCCTCAATGGCAGTATCCACGAAAGATCATCTCCCGAAATCTATGCAACCGACGCGTTGTAGGCGGCGACGTATGCCCTGATCTGCTTCTCGAGGGCGCTGTCGATCGACTGCCCGTACGAGCCCGTCGCCTTCTCGACCGCGGTCGTCTGGGCGTACAGGACGCTTTCCGCGATGCACTTGTCGCCTGTCGCCAAGCCGATGAGGCGCACGGTGGCCGTCCACACGGAGGTCCACGGCATGGGGGCGCCCACGTTCTCCTTGGCGACGAGCGGTGCCGACGCGATGACCTTCTCGCCCTGGCGCCAGGTGATCGTGCCCACCTTCTGGCCGGCCGAGACGCCGTCGCTGATGTCGACGAGGCGCACGTCGACCGAGATGTCCCCGTCGAAATCGAGGACCATCGCGTTGACGTCGTCGGCAACGCCTGCCTTGACCGTGCGGTTGAGGTACCCGCTCATCGGGGCATCCACGAGAACCTGGTCAGAGGTCGCCAACGTGTAGTTGCGGTAGTGCGCATACCCCCAGTCGAGCAACTTGTAGGCGTCGATGAAGCGCTGCGACTCGTCGCTCGAGCCCAAGACGACGGCGTAGAGCTCCACCCCGTCTTTGCTGGCGGCGGCCGCGAGGCACTCGCCTGCATGGTTGGTGAACCCCGTCTTGATGCCGATGCAGTCGTCCCAGACGCCGAGCAGGGCGTTCGTGGACATGAACGTCTTCTGCTCGCCGCCGATGTCGAGCGTGACTTCGGACTGCGAGACGATGGAGCGGAACGTGTCGTTGTGCATGCCGTAGCGCACGATGACGCTGATGTCGGCGGCAGACGAGTAGTGGTTGGCGGAATCGAGCCCTTCCGGGTCCTCGAAGTGCGTGTTCTTTAGGCCCATGTCGGCTGCCTTCTGGTTCATCATGCCGACGAACGTGTCGGTATCGCCGCCGACGCCTTCGGCGATGGTGATCGCGCAGTCGTTGCCGGAATGCACGAGCATGCCGTTGAGCAGCGTCTCGAGCGGAACCTGCATGCCCTCTTTGAGCCCCGTCGTAGACTCGCCGATGCTCGCGGCCTTCTTGGAGACGGTGAAGACGTCGTCGAGGTTGGCGTTCTCGAGCGCGACGATGGCGGTCATCGTCTTGGTGAGCGACGCCATCGCGGAATGCGTGTCGGCAGAGCGCGACCACAAGACGTTGCCCTCGGCGTCGCAGAGAATCCCGTACTTGGCGTCGATGGCGGGCGCTTCGGTGATGTTGAGGCCGCGGTCGTTGACCGCCGTGAGGCCGACGTAGTCGTCGCCGTTGATCGAGGCGAGCGCGCTTGACGGGGCAACCCCCGCAAGCGCTGCGGCCAGCGCGCATGCGAGGAGCGCGCGGCAAGCCAAACGCATGCGGCGGCGCAAGCCTCCCGTGGAAGCGCTCGCGCCGTCAGGCGAGTCTGGTGCAGTTGGTTGTGGCTGAGCGTAAATGATGGTGCCTACTTCGTCGTCTTGTAGAGGTCAGCCGGGTGGATGACGCGGTACCCGGCTGCCTCGAGAATCTCAATTGCCTTCTCGTCGGTTTTCAGGGCAACCGTGGCGTTGCCCGTCGTGCCGTCGAGGAAGCAGTAGCTGTATTCGATGTTGAGCTCGGCCTCGTCGAGCGTATGCAGCATCTTTGCAAGGCCGCCCGGCTCGTCGGGCACCTCGACGGCGACGATCTTCGTCGTCGTGGCGCGAAAGCCTTCCGCCTGCAGGACCTTTGCCGCGTTGACCGGGTCGTTGCAGATGATGCGGACGATGCCGTAATCGGTCGTGTCGGCGAGCGCCAGCGCCGACATGTTGATGGAGGCGTCTCCCAGCGCCTTGCACAGCGCCGTGAGCCTGCCGGGCGTGTTCTCGAGAAATACCGTAAGCTGGTCGATCATGGTGCAGCCTCCTATTCGCGCAGGTCGACGATGCGGACCGCCTTGCCGGTGGAACGCTCGATGGTGTGCGGCTCGACGATCTTGATGTTGATGTTGATGTTGAGCTCGGCCTTGAGGGCGCGCTTGAGCCGATGCTGCAGGTCTTCGATCCTGCGGACCTCGTCGATCGGGAAGCCGGGGTTGATCTCGACCTTCATGGTGGCGACGTCCAGGCCGCGCTCGCGCGTGAGCTCGATCTGGTACCAGTCGGCGATCTCGTCGAAGCCGGCGCAGATGTCTTCGATCTGGCTCGGGAAGACGTTGACGCCGCGGATGATCATCATGTCGTCGGTGCGCCCGTGCAGGCGGTCGATGCGGCGGTGAGTGCGTCCGCAGGCGCACTGACCGGGGATGAGGCGCGTGATGTCACGCGTGCGGTAGCGGATGACGGGAGATGCCTCCTTGTCGAGCGTCGTGAGGACGAGCTCGCCCCACTCCCCGTCCGGAACCGGCTCGTGCGTCTTCGGGTCGAGGATTTCTGCGTAGAAATGGTCCTCGGCGATATGAAGGCCGTTTTGCTCGGCGCACTCGATGGCGACGCCCGGGCCCATGACCTCGGTGAGGCCGTAGATGTCGTAGACCTTGATGCCGAGCTTGCTCTCGAGGTTCTCGCGGAACTGGTCTGAGAAGGCCTCGGCGCCGTTGATGCCCGCCTTGAGGTTGGGGAAGTCCTTCTTCGGGTCGAGCCCCATCTCGATCGCGGTGTCGGCGATGTGCATGGCGTAGCTCGGGGTGCAGCAGATGATGGAAGACCCCATGGTACGCAGGATGTTGATCTGGCGCTTGGTGTTGCCGGCGGACATCGGGATGATGGTGGTGCCGGAGGCAAGGCCGCCGTAGTGCGCGCCGAGACCGCCCGTGAACAGGCCGTAGCCGTAGCAGATGTGGACGACGTCGCCCTCGTTGCCACCGGCGTAGCCGATGCCGCGGGCAAAGCAGTCGCCCCAAATCTTGAGGTCGTGGTCGGTATAGCCGCTCACCGTGGCAATGCCGGTCGTGCCGCTGGACATGTGGATTTCCTTGACCTGGTCGAGCGGCGTGGCGAAAAGGTCATACGGGTAGGCATCGCGCATGTCCTGCTTGAGCGTGAACGGCGCTCTCCTGATGTCGTCGAGGGTCTTCACGGAACTCGGATCGAAGCCAGCGTCGTCGAAGGACTTCTTGTAGAACGGAATCCTCTCATAGCACTCTCGCAGCGTCCTCTTGAGCCGGTACAGCTGGAGCGCCTCGAGCTCGCCATGGTCCATGTGCGTGATCTCGTCTTGGTACGCCATATTTCCCACCTTGAAACTTATAGTGATAACGCGCCGTGCGGCAACGTGTAATTGGAAATATTGACATTCATTGCCGGGCTAGGCAATCGCCCGGCAGGATAAAAGCACGGATTTTCCGCGCGAGCTACGTCAGCCCGACGCAGGGCCCGTGCCCACGGACGTGATCTCGTTCTGAGCCGAGTAGATCGAGTGGAACGTCACGTCGTGCAATACTTCGCCACTCGCGCTCGTTACGTAGTAGTGGATATCGATCTTGCGCCCGTCTTGACCGGTCTGCGTGATCTTGGTCGTGCCGGCAGGCAGGTCAGGCGTGCTCTCGGTAACCTGGACGTACTTGTCGCCGGGCTGCCACTCGCCGCGCTCGCACTTGACCTGGCGGCCGTCCTTCGTGCCCCACATCGAGACGACGAC
>CACZQA010000282.1 GCA_902783175.1 uncultured Coriobacteriaceae bacterium | reverse complement strand
TGCGGGTATCGTGAGAACGGCCCGTTTTGGGCACAGAAGACCGAACACAGGAAGGCTGCGGGATGACAGAGTTTAACGAGATCACTCCGGAGATCGTCGAGGCGCTCAAGGTTATTGTGGGCGAGGCGAACTGCCAGACAGGCGACGAGATCGGCGAGGACTACACGCGCGACGAGATGCCGATCTACGGATCTGGCAAGCCCGAGGTCGTCGTCTTGCCGGCGAGCACCGAAGAGGTGTCGCGGATCATGAGAATCTGCAACGAGCACACGATTCCCGTGACCGTGCGCGGCGCCGGCACGGGCCTGGTCGGCGGCAGCGTCCCGCTTTTCGGCGGGGTCGTCTTGTGCACGATGCGCATGGACAAGATCCTCGAGTACGACATGGACAACCTCACGGTCCGCATTCAGCCCGGTGTGAGGCTTGCCGACCTTGCAGCCGACGCGCTCACCCGCGGCCTGATGTATCCGCCCGACCCGGGCGAGAAGACCGGCTCTGTGGGTGGAAACGTCAGCACGAACGCCGGCGGCATGCGCGCCGTCAAATACGGGACCACGCGCGATTACGTGCTCGCCCTCACGGCTGTGCTCGCAAGCGGCGAGGTCGTCCGCCTCGGACGTCCCGTCGTCAAGGCCAGCTCCGGCTACAGCCTCATGCACCTCGTCATCGGCTCCGAGGGCACGCTCGCAGTCATAACCGAGCTCACCATGAAGCTCATCCCCAAGCCCCAGGCAGATATGACGTTCATCCTCCCATTCGAGGACATCGAGCACGCTATTGGCGCCGTGCCCAAGATCAAGCTCGCCGGCCTGGCACCGCAGTCGCTCGAGTTCATGGAGCGCGACATCGTCGACTCGTCTGCGGCGCATACGGGCAATGCCGTCATCCCGACCAACGTGCAGGGCAACGAGGTCGGCGCCTACATCCTCGTGACGCTTGACGGCAACGACGAGGACGAGATCTTCGCGCGTGCCGAGCAGCTTGCCGAGATTGCCGACGAGCTGGGTGCCTTCGACACGCTCGTCATCGACCAGCCTTCAATCAAAGAGGCGGTCTGGGCGGCACGCAGCGCGTTTCTGTCCGTCATCGAGGAAGAGGAGAAGCTCGTCGACGAGATGGACGTCTGCGTCCCGGTCGACAAGATTCCCGCGTTTCTCGAGTACATCCACGAGGTGGGCAGGGAGAACGAGATCAGGATCCGCTCCTTTGGCCATGCGGGAGACGGCAACCTCCATATTTACTGCTGTTCGAACAGCATGGAGAAAGATGCCTTCCTCGAAAAGGTGGATGCCGTCATGCACGCGGCGTATGCCAAGGCGACGGAATTCGATGGTCAGGTTTCTGGAGAGCACGGCATCGGGCACGCCAAGAAGCAGTATCTGCGCGAGTCGCTGGGCGACACGTCCATCGAGCTCATGGCGGGCATCAAGAAGGTGTTCGACCCCAAAGGCATCTTGAATCCGGGCAAAATCTGCAGCTAAGCCCCGCAATCACCGTTTGCAGCGAGCCGCCGGCACCCAGATGGGTTTCGGCGGCTTTCTGGCATCCAGACACACAATAAAAATGTCTAAAAAATAAGTTCCGAGAATGAATTCCCATTCTATGTCCTGAGAAAACTGAATCAATTGTTTTTCTTCATGCACAGACAATACGAAAAACTGCCTATTACTTTCTCAAGCCAGTATTTCCACAATGAAGATAGAAACCATGCGCCGCGAGTGCAGCGCGCATATCTTTCGAGGAGGAAACATGGAAGACGTCAAGCGTCCGCTTGAAGGTATCAAGGTCGTCGAGATGGCGACCTTCATCGCAGTCCCCGCAGTTGGCCGTATCCTGGCAGACCTCGGTGCCGAGGTGATAAAGATCGAGTCCGCCAAGGGCGACAACCTGCGCTACACCGCCCCCAACGAGGGCCGTCCGTCCGACCCGCACGAAGACATCAACTTCGACCTGGAAAACGGCGGCAAGAAGGGCATCGTCGTCGACCTGCGCACGGACAAGGG
>CACZQA010000281.1 GCA_902783175.1 uncultured Coriobacteriaceae bacterium | reverse complement strand
GATGATCGTCGACCGCATCGAGGGAGAGCTCGCCGTCGTCGAACTCGACAAGGGCAAATTCGTGGACATTCCCGTGAAAAAGATTTCGGGACGCGTGCGCGACGGCGCCGTGCTCTTGAAAGGTGCTGCGGGACGATACCGAGTCGACGAGAAGGAGACCGCCCGGCGGGCACGCCATGCCGCATCGCTCCTCGACTCCCTGTTCGGGAACGAGCGCCACTGAGCGTTGGCACTGCCAGGGATTACTGGCGCCGGGCGGCTCACCGCCATCCAACAATGGCACTGCCAGGGATTCCCGGCATCCCCCCGGTCCTCCCTGGCACCACCTGCGCTCAGCTGGCTTCAGCCCCCGGGTTATAGGGTCGTCAGCTCTTGCCTGCGGAATCATCCTTCTCGAAGACCAGATCGGTCCCACTCTCCGAGAGCGTGAGCTTACCATCCTTCAGCGCTGCAGGCACCGTATCGCCCTCGACGGTGAACGAGGCCTCGGTCGCGCTCTTTGCCTCCCACGTGCCCTTCTGCGATTCGCCGAAGTACATCAATTCAAAATTGCCATCTTCGGAAACAGTCAGGCTGACGGTCATTCCAAACGCCTCCATCATCGCCATGTCGTCTTGGCTTATCGCCTCGCCGTTCTCGGTCATCCCCGTCAGCTTCCACGAACCTACATATGCCTTCTTCGCATCGGCGGATGACCCCCCGCATGCGAACAGCCCAAGGCACAGCACCGCGATGGCGCACGCCAGGACAATAAGACCTGCCATCCTTCTCTTTGTCGTCCTCATGGTAATCATCCCCCCTACTCGCAATCGGCTGGTTCTATGCGCCCATGGCACCGCCGCAGTATTCGCAGCGCCCGCTCGCATCCGGAATGGTGGTCGCCCCACAGAAGGGGCAGGTCTGTGCGACCTTTGGCTTTGCCGCCTCTGCTGCCGCATCGCGCACGCTCTGGCGCACCGCGGTCAAGGCGTCGCGGATCTCGCCCGCCTGGCGCTCCGCCTCGCGGAATTCCACGGACATGCGCTCTTCGATGCGGTAGTCGTTGATCTTGAAGGTGATCTCGTCGAAGTACGGCGTATTCACGTGAATCGTGAGGTACATGTCGTAGTCGACGTCGTAGCGCGGCGGCTCGTAGGAATGCTCCTCGCCGTCGTCGTCAGTCCAGTGCAGCTCGCTTCTCGACTCGCGGATCTCGGTATCGCATCCGGTCACCTGCGAGAAGTCGAGCACGTCGGGATTGGCGTCGCGCCAGCGCCCGCCCGTTGTGACGAGGAAGCGCTGAGCATCTTCGTCGAGCAGGACCTTCGTGTCGTTACCGAGCGTGCGCGTCACGTTGAACTGCGCGACGCGCTCCTTGTTTGCCTCGCGCCAGGCGAGCTGGTCGGAGATTTCCGCCACCGTGCTGTGCCTCCGCTCGCTGAAGAACGGCGAAAGCTTCGACGCGCATTCCTTGCAGAGGTTGCCATCCTCGAGCTTGCGGTTGCCCAGCAGCCCAATCTCGCCCCCGCAGACGGAGCACGCCTTTTTCTCGAACATCTTCCCGAACAAGCCCATGATCGACCTCCCTTTGCCTCGAAGGTGTGTTTTCGTACCTTCATTGTGGCGGGGAGGCCCTTTGGGCTTAAGCTACCTGCGTCCCATTTGGCAGCGCCGCAGTGTGCCATGTGGCTCACCGGAGCGCGGCACCGCGCGCTACCTGTTCTTTCGGGCGGGCCGTCGGGGCGTCGTCTCTACTCTCGCGATGCCACCACCAAGCAGGGGTCAGGACGTGGCGGACCCGCCCGGCTCGGGAGGCTCGTCGGGCGCGAGCTGGGGGACGATGAGACCGTCGGCCACGGCATGCACCGCCAGACGCAGAATACTGTCGTAGCCGGTCTTCGCCAAGATCTCGGAGATATGCCGCTTGATGGTCCCCTCGCTCATGTACAGGTCGCGGGCGATTTCCTTGCGCGATTTGCCCTCGCACACGCAGCGCAGTATGGCAATCTCGGTATCTGAGAGCTTGGCGGCTCCCGAGAACATGCTCGAGCGCGTGCGCGGGAACGTCGAGTACCCGTCGGCGGTCGACGTGATGATGGCCGCGAGCTCGGACGTGCCCACGTTCTTGTACACGAAGCTGTCGGCACCGGCGCTTTTTGCCTGGTCGATGAAGGTGATTTCGGGCATTCCCGTCATGACCACGACCCTGACGTCGGGGAACTCCTTCTTGATGACGCGCGTGGCAGAGATGCCGTTGGCGTCGTTTTCCGTGCAGACGTCCATCAGCACAACGTCGACATCATGCGTGCGCACGGCCGCCGCCGCGAGCTCGGCGTTGCCGATGCTGCACACGACGTGCATATCGGGCAGGGCGTCGAGCGCTGCAGAGAGCGACTCGCGCAAGATGACCTGGTCTTCAACGATGAGAATGCGAATCATGGGAATCCTCCTTTGCATCGGGGGAACAATCGTGCGCTTCGTGTGGAGCAAGCGGCAGGCGCGCCTGCAGGCAAAACGGCGCGGCGGAGACGACCTCGAGCGAGCCACCCGCCTCCTGCGCGGCCGCGCGCATCCCCGGCAAGCCAAGCCCCTCAACCAGATGAGCCGGAGCAGGAGCGCCGTTGTTCGAGACGGTGAGCGTGCATTCATCTCCTGCACAGGCGATCGCGACGTCGACGCGCGCCGCCTGCCCATGTTTGACGGCG
>CACZQA010000280.1 GCA_902783175.1 uncultured Coriobacteriaceae bacterium | reverse complement strand
CTACAAGGCGACCTGGCCGGACGAGAAGGTCTACCGCTGCACGGTGGGGACGCTCGCCCAGACCGCGCGCGACAACAACGTGACCAAGACCGCGCTCATCACCATCGGCGGCTTTCTTGGAGACGCCTACGACCGCTCCCGCCTCTACGACCCGAGCTTTACGCACATGTTCCGCACGGCAAGCACCCCCGACGGCGAGGGGCGTGGCTAGATGAAGGTCGCGTTCATCGCATTCACGCGGCGCGGGTACGAGACGATGCAGAACCTCGCCGTGAACATGGCGCTCAACTCCCCGCGCATCGGAGACGAGTTCACGCTCACGACCACGAAGCGCCTGGCAGACGAGGTGGGGCTCGACAGCTTCGACGACCTCGGCGTCTGGACGGGCGAGCGCTTCGCCGATTCCGACGCGCTCGTCTTCATAGGGGCCACGGGCATCGCCGTGCGCGCCATCGCACCCCATGTGCGCGACAAGTTCTCCGACCCGGCCGTCGTGAGCGTCGACGAGGCGGGGCAGTTTGCCGTGCCGCTGCTCTCGGGGCACGTGGGCGGCGCAAACGACCTTGCCCGCGAGGTCGCCGCGGCGGCTGGCGCCCGCGCCGTCGTCTCGACCGCCACCGACGTGAACGGGCTTTTCGCCGTGGACGAGTGGGCGAGAAAGCAGGGGCTCGCCCTCGTCGAGCGCCAGATCGCCAAAGAGGTGTCCGCCTGCCTGCTCGACGGCGGCACGGTTGGCTTTGCAAGCGACATCGCAGTGGAAGGCGCGCTGCCTTCCGGTGTGGAGGAGGGCCCGCACGAACTCGGTATCAAGGTCGGCCTCGACACAGCGGACTGCCCGTTCGCGCATACGCTGCATCTCGTGCCGCGTGTCGTGACGGTTGGCGTTGGCTGCAAGAGGGGCACCGACGCGGCGGCGCTCGAGACGTTCGTCCGCGGAGCACTTGCCAACGCGCACATCAGCCCGGCAGCGGTCGCGCGCGTGGCCTCGATCGACGTCAAGCACGACGAGGAGGCGGTCCTCGCGCTCGCGCGGGCGCTGGAGTGCGAGCCCGTGTTCTATTCGGCCGAACAGCTCGCCGCCGTGGAGGGGACCTTTGCCTCCTCGGACTTCGTCAAGGCGGCTGTCGGGGTCGACAACGTATGCGAGCGCGCTGCCGTTGCGGGCGGCGCGCGCCTGATCGGCGGCAAGGAGGCGCATGAGGGCATGACGGTGGCACTTGGGCAAGACGAGGCGTCGGTACGCTTCGATGGGGGCGCTGCCGGCGCGGCGCAGATGGCAGACGATCGGGTCCTGCTCGTCGTCGGGATCGGCCCGGGCGGCGGAAGCGACCTGACGCGGCGCGCCTACGAGGCGCTCGAGTCGTGCGACGTGATCGTGGGCTACACGGTCTACACCGATCTGCTCGAAAAGGAATTTCCCGACAAGGAAATGCTCACGACGCCGATGCGCCGCGAGGTCGAGCGCTGCAAGATCGCGCTCGAGCGCGCGCAAGCCGGAGAGCGCGTCGCCATGGTGTGCTCGGGCGACCCGGGCGTCTACGGCATGGCGGGTCTTTGCTACGAGCTCGCGGGGGAGTACCCGTCGGTGGACATCGAGGTGATCCCGGGCATCAGCGCGGCGTTCGGAGGGGCCGCCGTGCTCGGCGCACCGCTCATGCACGACTTCGCCGTCATCTCGCTGTCCGATCTGATGACGCCGTGGGAAAAGATCGCAAAGCGCCTCGAGCTCGCGGCCGAGGCCGACTTCGTCATCTGCCTGTACAACCCCTCGTCCAAGAAGCGCGCGGACTACCTGCAGCGAGCGTGCGATATCCTGCTGCGCCACAAGCCGGCGTCGACGGTATGCGGCACGGTGCGCAACATCGGCCGCGAGGGGGAAGAATCGCACGTGCTCACCTTGGGCGAACTGCGCAACACGGCAGTCGACATGTTCACGACCGTCTACATCGGAAACGAGCAGACCATGCAGCTCGGCGGATCCATGGTCACGCCGCGCGGCTACCTGCAGCGCGAAGGGCGGGCGTGATGCCCGCGCAGCCGCACATACTCGTCTTCGGGGGCACCGTCGAGGGACGCGAGCTCGTCGAATGGCTTGCGGCGCGGGCGTCGTGTCTGGTCACGTCGTGCACGGCGACGTCTTATGGCGCCTCGCTCGTGGCGGGCGGCCCGCAGGTCACGTCGTCTTGCGAGCCGCTGCCCCCTGCTCGTATCGCCCAGCTCATGGACAAGACGTCGTTCGCGTGCGTGGTCGACGCGACGCACCCCTACGCGACCCACATCTCGAAAAGCATCCGCGACGTCGCGCAGACGCGGGGCGTGCCCGTGCTGCGGCTCGTGCGCGAGGGGGCGGCTGCGGGGCCCTGGCACGAGGTGGACGGCCCCGAGCAGGCGGCTGCCTACATCGAGGCACACGAGGGGGCGGCGCTGCTCACCACGGGCAGCAAAGACCTCCCCACCTTCGTGCAAGGCGTGACGGCGGCCTCCGAGCGCCTGTACGTGCGCGTGCTGCCCGTGCTCGCCTCGCTCGAGAAGACCGCCGCGCTCGGCATACCCGCGCGCCACGTCATCGCCATGCAAGGGCCGTTTTCCAAAGAGCTCAACGTGGCGCTCATCCGCGAATTCGGCATACAGACGCTCGTCACGAAGGCATCGGGTGCCGCAGGCGGGTTTTGGGAGAAAATCGAGGCGGCGCAGGAGTGCGGCTGCGAGGCCGTGGTCATCCGTCGCCCCGTGGAAGAGTCGGGGCTTTCTGCAGAAGAGGTCAGAGAACAGCTCGTCGCGCGCTTTGGCGTGTGAGCGGGATAACGAGGAGAAGGGAGTCGCGATGAAGGTATACGTGATTGGCGTCGGCATGGGAAACCCCGACACGCTCACAATCGGGGCACAGCGCGCCATCGAGAGCAGCACCCTGGTCATCGGGGCAAGGCGGCTCGTCGCGCCGTTCGAGCGCACGCACGAGACGAAGGCGCTCACCTCAAGCGACGATATCGTCGAGGCGCTTGCGAGCTGCAACGCGGACGCTGCGAGCGTGCTCATGTCCGGCGACACCGGGTTTTTCAGCGGGACGCGTCCGCTGCTCGCCAAGCTCGAGGGCTTCGACGTGCAGGTGATCGCGGGCGTCTCCAGCCTGAGCTACTTCTCCGCGTGCCTCGGCATCCCCTGGCACGACGCATGCATCGTGTCCGCGCACGGGCGCGACTGCGACGTGGCTGGCGCGGTGCAGACGCACGAGAAGACCTTCGCGATTACCGGGGGCAAGATCCGCGCGCAGGATATCTGCCGCGAGCTGGTCGCCCGGGGCATGGGAGACGTCACCGTGCACGTGGGCGAGCGGCTCTCCTACGATGACGAGCGCATCGTGGGCGGCACGGCGGCAGAAGTCGCGCAGATGGAGTTCGGCGACCTCGCGGTGCTCATGGCCCTCAACGCCCATCCCATCAAGCGCAGCCTGCGCGCCCCGGCGCTCGACGACAGCGCGTTCGCGCGCAATCTCGCGCCCATGACCAAAGAGGAGGTCCGCGAGGTCTCCATCGCCAAGCTGCACCTGCGCAAGGACGATACGGTGTGGGACATCGGGGCGGGGACGGGCTCGGTTTCCGTCGAGGCGGCATACGCCGTGGCGGCTGGGCGCGTGTTCGCCGTCGAGAAGAACCCCGAGGCCATCGACGTGCTCAAGCGCAACAAGGCGCGTTTCGGCCTGACCAACATCCAGATCGTCCAAGGGAAGGCGCCCGAGGTGCTCGCCGACTTGCCTGTCCCCGACCGCGTCTTCGTGGGCGGCTCGTCGGGCAATCTCGTGGAGATCGTGGCGGCGGCCCTTGCCGCCAACCCCAAGGTCCGCATCGTCATCACCGGCATCACGCTCGAGCTCACGCGCGAGGCGCTGTGCTGCCTGGAGAAGTTCGCGTTTGCCAACGTCGACATCGTGCAGGTGGGCGTCGCGCGCTGCCACGAGGTGGGGAGCTACCACATGATGAAGGGGCAAAACCCGATTCTCATCGTGAGCGCGGATGCTCCCGAGGCAACGCCGGACCCTGCCCAGGCGTATTCCGAGGCGCCGGAGGCGAGCGGCGCATGAGCATCTGCGCACCACGTGTGCTCATAGCGGCGCCGGCGAGCGCCACGGGCAAGACGACGGTCGCCTGCGGGCTGATGCGCGCGCTCGCGCGCCGCGGGCTCAAGGTGCAGGCCTGCAAGAGCGGCCCGGACTACATCGACCCGATGTTCCACGCGGAGGTGGTTGGGGCCACCTCGCGTAACCTCGACCTGTTCTTCGCCGATGCCCCGCTCGTGCGCGCGCTTCTCGCGAAGGGCGCGCGGCAGGCGGACGTCACGGTCATCGAAGGCGCGATGGGCTACTACGACGGCATCGCGGGCAGCGCGCAGGCGTCTGCCTGGGAGCTTGCCGCCAAGACCGACACGCCGTGCGTCCTCGTCATCGACGGGCGCGGACGCGCGCTGTCGGCTGCGGCGGAAGTTACCGGGTTCGTGCGCTTTCGCGACCCGAGCAAGATCTGCGGCGTCATCGTCAACCGCGTTTCTGCGGGATACTTCCCCCGTCTCAAGAAGATCATCGAAGACGAGACGGGCGTTCCCGTGCTCGGGTTCCTGCCCGTGCTCGCCGACTGCGGCCTGGAGAGCAGGCACCTCGGGTTGGTGACCGCTTCCGAGGTGGAGGGCCTGCGCGACACGCTCGACCGCATCGCCGCGGTGCTCGAAGACACCGTCGACCTCGACGCGCTGCTCGAGCTCGCCGCCACCGCCCCTCAGCTCGACTGCCCCGACGCGATGACCAAGGAGAACCGACCCCGTTCTGACGCTGCTGTGACCAGCGAGAACCGACCCCGCACGGCCGCAGCAATGACCAGTGAGAACCGACCCCGTTTCGGCACTGCTGTGACCAGCAAGAACCGACCCCGCATCGCGGTTGCGCGTGACGAGGCGTTCTGCTTCTACTACCGCGACTCGCTCGACCTGCTCGAGGAGCTGGGAGCGCGGCTCGTCGAGTTCTCCCCGCTTGTCGACTCCGGGCTCCCCGAGGGCACAAGCGGGCTCTACCTGGGCGGCGGCTATCCAGAGCTGCACGCCTCTGGGCTGTCTGCCAACGAGTCGATGCGCGCGTCGGTCAAGGCGGCGATCGCGGCAGGGCTTCCCACGGTCGCGGAATGCGGTGGGTTCATGTACCTCCACGAGTGGCTCGAGGACGAGAGGGGCGTGCGCCACCCCATGGTCGGCACGATCGCGGGCACCTCGTTTAAGACGGAGCGTCTCGGGCGCTTCGGCTACGTCACGCTCACGGCGCACGGCGACAGTCTGCTCGCATGCGCAGGGGCCCAGCTGCCCGCACACGAGTTCCACTACTGGGACAGCGAGAACTGCGGGGACGATTTCACGGCGGCAAAGCCGCTTTCGACGCGAACGTGGGAGTGCGTGCACGCGACGCCGACGCTCTTCGCCGGCTACCCGCACCTCTACCTCGCGAGCTGCCCCGATGCCGCCAGGCGCTTCGTCGAAGCGGCCGCAGCCTACCGCCGAGGGGGCGCGCTTTGATGCCCCAGCACCTCATGGCACTGGCCATCGGGTTCGCGCTCGACCTCGTCGTGGGCGACCCGCATTGGCTCCCACATCCCATCAGGCTCATCGGGCACCTCATCTCGGGGCTCGAGCGCATCTTGCGCCGTGCCTTTCCGGCAACCCCGAGAGACGAGCGCATCGCAGGCGGAGTTCTCGTCGTCTTGGTCTGTGCCATCTCCACGGCCTGCGCCATAGCCCTGCTCGTGCTCTGCGGCATGGTGAGCCCGTGGCTTGCGCTCGCGGTGGAAAGCGTCATGTGCTACCAGATGCTTGCCACCAAGGCGCTCAAGGACGAGAGCATGAAGGTCCACGACGCGCTTGCGGCGGGAAACTTGGCCGCGGCACGCACGGCGGTCAGCATGATCGTCGGCCGCGACGTCGAGCGCCTCGATGAGGCGGGCGTCACGCGCGCGGCGGTCGAGACGGTCGCGGAGAACGCCTCGGACGGCGTGGTCGCCCCGCTGCTGTTCATGGCCGTGGGCGGCGCGCCGCTGGGCGTCTTCTACAAGGCGGTCAACACGATGGACTCCATGGTCGGCTACAAGAACGAGAAGTACCGCTACTTCGGCACGGCGGCCGCGCGCTTCGACGATGTGCTCAACTTTGTCCCGGCGCGCCTTGCCGGCGTGCTCATGGTCTGCGCCGCCTCGCTCGCGCGGCTCGACGCAAAAGGCGCATGGCGCATCTTTTTGCGTGACAGGCGCAAGCATGCCTCTCCCAACTCGGCTCATACCGAGGCGGCCTGCGCGGGGGCGCTCGACGTCGCGCTCGCGGGAGATGCCTGGTACTTCGGCAAGCTCGTGGAAAAGCCGACGATCGGAGACGCGCTCCGCCCCGTCGAGCCGGCAGACATCGTGCGCGCCAACCGCCTGCTGTACGCGACGGCGTCGCTTGCGCTCGTGCTGTGCCTTGCCCTGAGCTGGGGCATCTACGTCTGCGAGGTGGTGCTGTGAGCGGTATGGGGCGCTTCGAGCACGGGGGTGACATCTACGCCCACGAAGGGGTGCTCGACTTCTCGGCAAACGTCAACCCGCTCGGGATGCCGCCGGTAGCCGTCCGTGCGCTGCGCGAGTCGGTGCCGGAGTTCTCGGCCTATCCCGACCCCGCGTGCCGTGCGCTGACCGATGCGCTGTGCGCCGCCGAGGGCGTCGCGCCCGGGCAGGTTGTGTGCACGGCGGGGGCAAGCGACCTGATCGTCCGGGTGTGCGCGGTCGTGCAACCGAAGAGGGCACTCGTCTGCGCCCCGTGCTATTCGGGGTACGAACAGGCGCTCGAGCAGGCAGGCGCGTGCATCGTGCGACACATGCTGCGCGAGGAGGACGGCTTCGCGCTGACCGGCTCTGTCGCGGCGGATGTCGTACCGGGCGTCGACCTCGTCTTCATCGCCTCGCCCAACAACCCGACCGGCCTGCTCGTGGACCGCGAGGTGCTCGTCGCG
>CACZQA010000279.1 GCA_902783175.1 uncultured Coriobacteriaceae bacterium | reverse complement strand
TTCTTCGTGAGCCGTCTGAGCTAGGTGTTTTTCATGCGCATCATCAGAAAAAACGATTCCGGTCCCGCGGTTGAGGACGTGCAGCAGCGCCTTCGCATGCTGGGCTTCGAGCTGTCCGTGGACGGGCAGTTCCAGACGCGCACGCAAGAGGCCGTGCGCAAGTTCCGTGCAGAAGAGGAGCTTCCGGCGGGCGACGTGATCGACCAGCAGACCTGGTCGGCGCTCGTCGACGCGACCTTCTCGCTGGGCGACCGCATGCTCTACCTGCGCATGCCCTACTTCCACGGCTACGACGTGCGCACGCTCCAGAACATCTTGGAGGTCCTCGGATTTGTCGTGGGAGACCCCGACGGCATCTTCGGCGCCCATACCGAGCACGCGCTGCGCGACTTCCAGACGAGCGTCGGCATCGAGGCCGACGGCATCGCGGGCACGACCACCTACGACGCCATCGAGCGCCTGCGCCACGCATGGGAGGGCAAGTCGCCTGCCAGCGAGGAAAACGAGGACCATATGGGCTTTGCCCGTGCGGCCGAGGCGCTCAAGAAGGTCGAGGCGTGCTTCTACGGGCTCGACGGCGTCGGCCGCGAAGTGTCTTCGCGCGCGGCAAACCTCGCGCTCGCCACGACCCCCGATGCGATCGTCGTGAGCGCGGAATCGCTCGGGACCGTTCCCGCCGAGAGCATGCTCAAGCTCGGGGTGGGGCAGTTCGGCTCGGCGCCGCAGGACGGCACGCCGGTCGTCGAGCTCACGAACGACTTCAGCTTCTCCAAGCGCCTGCGTACGGCCATCGACACGGCCAGCCGCAAGCACAACCGCGTCGTGATCGAGGTCGGCCCGAACGGGGTGGATTCCGACGGCGACAAAATAGCCGGTGAGCTGTGGGAACAGCACTTGGCGGTCATTTTGCTCGACGCCTTTTGCAACGCAATCAGATAGAGAAATGTGAATAACCTGTGATGGCGCGCGCCCGCGTTTTTAGACTATTCGCGGGCTCGGTGCTACCATAGGGAACCAATCCGATGGGGCAGTGATTGTCCCGCAGCAATAAACGAAGCCAAAAACGCAGCACGAACGAACCTTGTCACATGAAACCGACCAAAGGAATTATTTTCGTATGACTTTCAAGCTGAACCGCAAGACCTTTGCAGCTGCCGGCGTTTCCGTGCTGCTGGCCGCATCGATGAGCCCCGTACAGGCGTTTGCGACGCCGTCTTCTGCCGACCTGAAAGCTGAGGCGGCAAGCGTCGCGGCAGAGCTCACCGCCATGAGCGACGACGTCGAGTCCGCCGCCGAGAACTACAACGTCGCGCAGAGGGACTATCAGCAGGCCACCGCCAAGGTCGAAGAGGCCCAGACCAAGATCGACGAGGCCCAGGGCAAGATCAGCAATCTCCAGACCCAACTCGAGACGCGCGCCTCGGCGATGTATCGCCAAGGTGCCACCTCGTACCTCTCCGTCTTGATGGGCTCGAGCACGTTTGACGATTTCGCGACGGTGTGGGATACCCTGAACACCCTCAACACCGACGACGCGAACCTCGTCGCCGAGACCAAGACGGCCAAGCAGGAGCTCGAGAGCGCGAAGGCGGAGCTCGACGACCAGCAGAGCAAGGCGCAGTCCGCCTTGAACGAGGCAAGCCAGCTCAAGCAGACGGTCGAGCAGAAGCAGGCGGCCCTGCAGGCGCGCAAAGACAGCCTCAGCTCCGAGATTGCAGACGCTGTTGCCAAAGAGCAGCAAGAGGCACTTGCCGCGCAGGCCGCCGCAGCGCAGGCCTACACGCCGGCCGCGAGCTCTTCCAACAGCTCTTCGAGCTCGAGCAGCTCCAGCAAGTCCAGCTCGTCGAGCTCGTCGAGCTCCAGCAAGTCCAGTTCTTCCAGCAGCTCAAAGTCGTCGTCTAGCTCGAGCGGGCGTACGTACGGCGGCGGCAGCAGCGCCGTCTCGCGTGCGCAGAACTGCCTTGGCGCGCCGTACGTCTACGGTGCTGCCGGCCCGAGCAGCTTCGATTGCTCCGGTCTCGTCAGCTACGCGCTCACTGGCAGCTACGGCCATGCGTACGTCGCAGAAGACTTCTGGGCGATGCCTGCCGTCAGCAACCCGCAACCTGGCGACGTCGTGGCTTGCAGCAACCACCACTGCGGCCTCTACATCGGCAACGGCCAGATGATCGAGGCCCCGCACACCGGCGCGGTCGTCACCGT
>CACZQA010000278.1 GCA_902783175.1 uncultured Coriobacteriaceae bacterium | reverse complement strand
GTCGACTTTGGCGAGACGATCGACGAGCTCGAGGAGCCCGAAGACGACGAGGGCACCGTCGACATTCCCGACGACGAGCTCGACGAGCTCACGCCCGATCTGAGCGGCGCGTTCACGTTTGCCCCCGCCGCCGAGAAGCCCGAGCCCAAATCCGGCCTGTTCCGCGGCCTGACCTCGCGCATTCCGATCATCGGCAGCTCCGATGGGGCAGCGCGCGAAGAGCAGGAACGCCGTGACGCCGAGCGCCGTGCGGGCATCGAGAGCATCCCGAGCTTCGGCTCCGATGTCGACCCGCGCGTGCCCGTGGCAAACCCCGACGATTACGCAGCGCTTCAGGCAGAGCCCGAGGCACCGGCGCCAACGGTGGCTGACGTCGCCGAAGAGCCCGCGGCCCCCAAGCGCGAGCTCAAATCCAAGCCCGACCGCCGCAAGCCGACCGCCCGCCACATCACGCAGGAGTTCCAGCCGACTAAGGCGGCGCCGCGCGACGCGGACGCCACGCGCGTGCTCGACGGCATGCGCCAGCAGGCTCCTGTCAGCTCCACGTACGAGGACACGCCGCAGGCGGGCGCCGACTACGCCGACCCATTTGCGCCCAAGACGCAGGCATGGGACGCCCGCGCGACGCAAGACGCCGCCGCGCATCCGTCCCGCTCGGGCCAGATGCCCGCAGCAGGCTCCGCGGGTTACAACGCCTATGCGGCCTCTCCGGCAAACAGCTCCTCGTTCCCCGCGCTTACGGGCTCGTTCCCGGCGCTGAGCGGCCAGATGCCCGTCATCGACGACAGCGCGTTCAGCTCGCAGGCATCCTACGACGGCGAGGCGGGTGGCTACCGTCCGGCCGACGGCTACACCCCCTCGAGCGACGACTTTGCCGACAGCTTCCTCGCCCCGGGCACGACGGGCGAGATCAACATCCCCGAGTCGCGTTTCCACAACGCCATGGACAAGGTCGGCGGCCTGTTCAACCGCAAGGGCAAGAAGAACAAGAAGGGCTCCAAGCCCAACGAGTTCGGCGAGGGCGATGCCGAGAAGTGGAACGACGATGACGACTTCGGCTGGAAGGGCGGCGCCTACTACGAGGGCGACGACAACGTCATCGACTTCCCCGAGGGCGGCCATGCGGAAGGCGGCTACCCCGAAGGCGAGTCCGCGTACGCGCAGCGTCGCTCCAACTCGCCGGCCTTCGACGCGGCCCGCGCCCGTGCGGCGGAGATTCGCGACTCTGTCATCGCCATGAACGAGAGCGAGGACATCGACAAGGAAGTCTGGTTCGTGGCGCTGGGCGCTTCTGGTGCCGGCAACCAGGGCATGAAGAACTTCATGGAGCTGCACGCCTCCGAGCTGCGCGGCGCCCTGATCATCAACCTCGAGGCCGTCGGTTCGGGCGAGATCAAGTTCGTCGAGCAAGAGGGCACGGGCAAGTCGCGCCGCGCCGACCGCCGCCTGCTCGGCCTTGTCAAGAAGGCTGCACGCGAGGTCAGCGGCAAGGACATGAAGAGCACGAAGCTCGAGTGGCGCGACACCGACGCCACGCCCGCCATGCTTTCCGGCATGCGCGCGCTGACCATCATGGGCTTCGACGGCGTCGCGCCCACGGGTTGGCACTGGACCACCGACAGCATGGACATCATCGAGGAGGACAAGCTCGAGTACACGACCGACGTCGTGCTCGACATCATCGAGAACGCGTAGCGCCTTTGGTGCACCAGTAGGCGGCACTCGAAAGAAAATACGCTGATTTGGCGGGTCGGCTCTTTGCCGGCCCGCTATTTTTATCCGTGTGAGAAAATGCAGGCGTATCTAGTTCACGTGGTACGGAAAGGGGCTTCGATGGCAGATCAGAAGATCAAGCGTGCGATTGTCTCGCTTACCGACAAAAGCGGAATCGAGGATTTTGCACGCGCACTCGTCGACGAGTTTGGCGTGGAGATCATCAGCACGGGCGGAACGGCTAAGGTGCTCGAGGATGCTGGCATTCCCGTCACCCCGATCGAGGACTACACGGGATTCCCCGAGATGATGGACGGGCGCGTGAAGACGCTGCATCCCAAGGTCCACGGCGGCCTGCTTGCCCGCCGCGACCTCGAAAGCCACATGAAAGACGCCGCCGACAACGGCATCGGCATGATCGATATGGTCGTCGTCAACCTGTACGCCTTCGAGGCGACCATCAACAAGCCGGGCGTCGAGTACCAAGACGCGATCGAGCACATCGACATCGGAGGCCCCTCCATGCTCCGCTCTGCGGCCAAGAACCACGCATCGGTCACGGTCGTGACCGATCCCGCGAGCTACGACGCGATCCTCGACGAGATGCGTGCCAACGACGGCGCCACGACACTCGAGACACGCAAGAAGCTTGCCCTCGAGGTCTTCCGTACCACGAGCTACTACGACAACGCCATCTACACCTGGATGTACAACCAGATCGAAGGCGACGATGCGCTCGCCGACGACAAGCGCATCATGCTCGAGAAGGGCGCCCATCTACGCTACGGCGAGAACCCGCACCAGTCCGCCGCGTTCTACCGCCTCAAGACGCCGGGCAAACCCGCAGATCCGGCAGATGCCTTCACGCTCGCCAACGCCGTCAAGGTCCAGGGCGAGAAGGACCTGAGCTACAACAACTACCTCGACACGGACGCTGCCTGGTCTTCGGTGCGCGAGTTTGGCACCGACAAGCCGGCCTGCGTCATCATCAAGCACCTCACGCCGTGCGGCATCGCTGTCGCGGACACGCAGCTCGACGCCTACCAGCGTGCATTCGAGTGCGATTCCGTCAGTGCCTTCGGTGGCGTCATGGCGTTCAACTGCAAGGTCGAGGCGGCGACGGCGCGTCAGATCGTCGAGCAGAACAAGCAGTTCATCGAGGTCGTCATCGCTCCTGACTACGAGGACGAAGCACTCGAGATCTTCGCGCAGAAGAAGAACGCACGCATTCTCAAGACCGGCGGCATCAACCCCGCGGGCGGCACGTACGACATCCGCAGCATCGAAGGCGGCGTCGTCATCCAGTCCACGGACGCGGTGACCGAAGACCCTGCGACCTTCACCGTGCCGACCAAGGCGCAGCCGACGGACGAGCAACTCGACGAGCTGCTATTTGCCTGGCGCTGCTGCAAGTGCATCAAGTCCAACGCGATCGTGCTCACGAAGGGGCATGCCACCGTCGGCATCGGCGGCGGCCAGCCCAACCGCGTCAACTCCGCGCGCATCGCGGTCAAGCAGGCGGGCAACAAGGCCGAGGGCGCGGTCGTGGCAAGCGACGCGTTCCTGCCCTTCCCCGATACGCTCGAGGTCATCCGCGATGCCGGCTGCACGGCGCTCATCCAGCCCGGCGGCTCCATCCGCGACGACCTGTCCATCGAGTGCGCCGACGAGGCGGGCATCCCGATGGTGTTCACGGCGCATCGTCATTTCCGCCATTAATCTGCACCGTATACCCTTTAGCATGCCCGGGGCCGCATCTTTGCGCGGCCCCGGGCTTTGTGAGGAGACACACGCCCTATGAGCGATACCGAAGACAAGATCCCGTTCAACCTGGTAGGCGCGCAAGACGACGCCGATCCGGCAAACATCGCGCGCGAGGAGCTCGCCGAGCGCGAGGCGATTTCGCTGGAGGAGTGGTCCAAGCGCAACCTGCCCGACCATAAGATCACGTTCCGCTGGCGATACGACAACAAGAAGATCCAGCTGTATGAGCGTCGTCTGCACTCGCTCGCCAGCTTCAACGTCGGGCCGGCCATCCAGGCATGGGCCCGCTCGCGCATGGAGTGGATGCGCGACGAGAAGCTGTTCGAGCTGCCAGACGGCGTGCTCGTGTTCTCCATCGACCCCGAG
>CACZQA010000277.1 GCA_902783175.1 uncultured Coriobacteriaceae bacterium | reverse complement strand
GACCCCAAGGGCAAGTCCAACGCAGAGATCATGCGCTTCTGCCAGAGCTTCATGACCGAGCTCTGCAGGCACATCGGCCCCGACACCGACGTTCCCGCCGGTGATTTGGGCGTCGGCGGCCGCGAGGTCGCGTACATGTTCGGCCAGTACAAGCGCATCCGCAACGAGTGGACGGGCGTCCTCACGGGCAAGGGCCTGTCGTTTGGCGGCTCGCTCGCACGCACCGAGGCAACCGGCTACGGCCTGGTCTACTTCGTCGACGAGTACCTCAAGTGCCACGGCACCTCCTTCGAGGGCAAGAACGTCGTCGTGCACGGCTCCGGCAACGTCGCCATCTACGCCATCCAGAAGGTCTCGCAGCTTGGCGGCAAGGTCATCGCCTGCTCCGACACGCACGGCTGGGTAGAGGATCCCGACGGCATCGACTACAAGGTGCTCGAGAACATCTACAACAAGAAGCGCTCCGGCCACGACAGTGGCGTTACGCTCGCCCTGTACGTCGACGAGAAGCCCAATGCCACCTGGCACGAGGGCGACGGCCGCGGTGTCTGGCAGCTCAAGTGCGATATCGCGCTGCCCTGCGCACGCGAGAACACGCTGCTGCTCGAGGACGCGAAGGCACTCGTCGCAAACGGCTGCATGGCGGTCGGCGAGGGCGCGAACATGCCCACCACGCTCGAGGCAACCCAGTACTTCCTGGACAACGGCGTCGCGTTCTTCCCCGGCAAGGCGGCAAACGCCGGCGGTGTCGCAACCTCCGGCCTCGAGATGTCCCAGAACTCCGAGCGCCTGTCTTGGACCTTCGAAGAGGTCGACAAGAAGCTCGAGGGCATCATGCGCGGCATCTACCACACCTGCGACGACGCAGCCAAGGAATACGGCCATGAGGGCAACTACGTCATGGGCGCCAACATTGCGGGCTTCCTGAAGGTTGCCGACGCGATGCTCGCTCAGGGCCTCGTCTAAACACAGCTCGAAAGCTCAGCCCGAGGGCCCGTGCCACTGCAGATGGCGCGGGCCCTTTCGTGTATCCTGAGTGCAGCTGTGACGCGGTGCATCGGCGGATGCGCGCCGGCCGCGCCGCCGGCACTGCTCAAGACGAAGCCCTATCCCCGAATTCTGCGAGGAAACATGACTCCTGAACAGCTCGACGCGTATTTCAAGCGAATCGGCATTCCCGCCATCCACGTGCTCGATGCGCCCGCGCTCTCACGCCTGCAGCGCGCGCATCTCGCACGCATCCCCTTCGAGAACCTCGACATCCTCGCCGGTGAGGGCCCGGTGAACCTCGAGCCCAAAGCGCTGTTCGACAAGCTCGTCATGCGCCGGCGCGGTGGCATCTGCTACGAGCAAAACGCCCTGTTTGCCGACGTGCTCCGGACTCTGGGCGCGCGCGTCGCGTACAAGGCGGGGCGCGTGTACGAGGGCGGAAGCGTCTTCGATCACATCTTCTTGCTGGTCGAGCTGCCCGATGCATCGGACAGGCAGTGGCTATGCGATGTGGGCTTTGCGTACCTGCTCCGTGGTCCGCTGCGGATGGAACTCGATGTCGTGCAGCCCGGAGGGCCCGAAAGCTACCTCATCGAGGCAGCCCCCGGGGAAGACGAAGGCCGGCTGCGCGTCGTTCGGATTCGCCGCGACGCAACGCGCGAGTCGCTTTTCAGCTTTGGCCCGCAGGTATACGAGCTCTCCGATTTTCACGAGCGGGTCGTGTTCAATTCGACGGACCCGAGCACGCGCTTCACGAAAGGCCCACTGGTCTGCATAGATGCCGGCGAGGGCAGGACGGTGCTCTCTTACAGCCGCTTGAGCTGGCTCGAAGGAGGGAAAGTCGTGTCGCGCACCGTTGCGCCCGATGAGGTGGACGACGTCCTGTGCGAGGTCTTCGGCCTGGCGCGCTAGCCGTCGCCCACGCTCGCCAGCTAGCAGAGTCCCTCGAAGATCCGGTACAGGTCCTCGTCGGTCACCTTGACGGGGTTGCGCAGCAGCGTGCTGTTCTTGCTGTCGGCAACCATGCGG
>CACZQA010000276.1 GCA_902783175.1 uncultured Coriobacteriaceae bacterium | reverse complement strand
GTCGGCTTCGATTCCGCCTACCCGCCCCATGGTTTCGTCGGCGACGACGGCCAGTACACGGGCTTCGACCTTGACCTGGCCCAAGAGGTCGCCAACCGCAACGGCTGGGACTACAAGGCTGAGCCGGTCGACTGGGATGCGAAAGACGCGCTGCTCGGCAGCGGCCAAATCAACTGCATCTGGAACGGCTTCACCATCGAGGGCCGCGAAGACAACTACACCTTCTCCGAGCCCTACATGCTCAACGAGCAGGTCGTCGTCGTGAAGAAGAACAGCGGCATCAACAGCCTGTCCGACCTCAAGGGCAAGACCGTCATGACGCAGGTCGACTCCGCCGCGCT
The DNA here is from genome assembly GCA_902783175.1 of uncultured Coriobacteriaceae bacterium. GTDB lineage: Bacteria > Actinomycetota > Coriobacteriia > Coriobacteriales > QAMH01 > CACZQA01. The sequence goes on along the minus strand of CACZQA010000276.1, from coordinate 3,045 downwards.
CGACGTTCTCGAGGGCGACCAGAAGGCGCTCGCCGACACGTTCAAGGGCGGCAAGGCCCAGACGATCGGCGATTACAACAACGCCTTCCTGCAGCTCAACTCCGGTGCCGTCGATGCGGTCGCCTGCGACCTGTCCATCGCCCAGTACCAGATCGCCGCGTCTCCCGACAGCTATGTCCAGCTGTCCGACGCACTGTCGACCGAGCACTACGGCGTTGGCTTCAAGAAGGGCGATACCGAGATGGCCGATGCGGTCACCAAGACCCTGAAGGAGATGTACGCGGACGGCACGGTCAAGACCCTGTGCGAAAAGTACGCGCAGTACGGCCTGTCCTACGACAACTGGCTGCTCAAGTAATCGACGAACACGCCGCGAATGACCCCCGAGGCTCGTCTCGGGGGTCATTTGTCTGCCCAGAGGGCTTCAGGTCGCTGAGCCTTCCCGGCAGATAGCGCGTGTCTCACGGCACGCGCCGGCAAGCTTGAAGGGAACGCTTTGGAATTTTCTACGATGATGGCCCTCATGGGCTCCGGTCTGACGCTGACGGCCCAGATCTTTGTCGTGACGCTCGTGGGCGCGCTGCCCCTGGGCGTCGTCGTCGCACTGTGCCGCATGAGCAGGTTCAAGCCGCTCGCGTGGCTGGCGACGCTCTACATCTCCGTCCTGCGCGGCACCCCGTTGATGCTGCAGCTCATGGCGTTGATGTTCGGCCCCTACTACCTGTTCGGCGCGCAGCTCGGCGCCGGCTGGAAGTTCTGGGCGTGCGACATCGGGTTCATCCTCAACTACGCGGCCTACTTCGCGGAGATCTACCGCAGTGGCATCCAGTCGATTCCGCGCGGCCAGCACGAGGCGGCGCAGGTTTTGGGCTACACGCGCGCGCAGACCTTCTTCAAGATCGTCTTGCCGCAGGTCGTGAAGCGCATCCTGCCGGCAATGGGCAACGAGATCATCACCCTCGTCAAAGACACGTCGCTTGCCTTCGTGCTCGGCATCATGGAGATGTTCACGCAGGCCCAGGCAATCGCCGCCTCCCAGGTCAGCATGCTGCCCTATGTGATCGCGGCGGCGATCTACTGGGTGTGCTGCCTTGTCATCGAGTTTATCTTGCATCGCATCGAAAAGCGCCTCGACTACTACCACGACTAGCCTTTGGGGCAGGTCGTCATCGCTGTAAGGAGAATGCCGAATGGCCGAAACCTCTGAAAAGAAGACGCTCGTCTCGGTCGAGCACGCGCGCAAGAGCTTCGGGAGCACCGAGGTATTGAAGGACATCTCGCTTTCCGTCCACGAAGGCGAGGGGCTCGCCATCATCGGTGCCTCGGGTGGCGGCAAATCGACGCTTCTGCGCTGCTGCACGCTGCTCGAGACGCTCGACGGCGGCACGCTAAAGTTTGGCGACCTCGTCGTCGCACGGGACAATGGCACGGGCGTGAGCGTATACGCCGACAAGAAGACGCAGCGCAAGGCGCGTGAGTGCTTTGGGCTCGTGTTCCAGAACTTCAACCTGTTCCCGCACTACACCGTCATGAAGAACATCATCGATGCGCCCATGAGGGTGCAGGGAAAGTCGCGCGAGGAAGCCGAGGCGAAGGGCCGCGAGCTCATCTCCAAGATGGGCCTCGAGGGCAAGGAGGACCTCGTCCCCTGCGAGCTGTCCGGCGGCCAGCAGCGCGTCGCCATCGCCCGCGCGCTTGCGCTCGAGCCCGACGTGCTGTTCTTCGACGAGCCGACGAGCGCGCTCGACCCCGAGCTCACGCAAGGCGTCCTCAAGGTCATACGAGACCTTGCCGCAGAGCACATGACGATGGTCATCGTCACGCACGAGATGAAGTTCGCGCGCGACGTCGCCGACCACATCATCTTCATGGACAAGGGCGTCATCGTCGAAGAGGGCACCGCCGAGCAGGTCATCGAGCACCCGCAGCACGAGCGAACGAAGGCGTTTTTGTCCAAGATATCGGACTAACCGTTCGCGGCCCGTTTTTGTGCGATTGTAAAATATTCTTTAATAACGAATATCTCATTAAAAATATGCACAAATGAGCGTGTATTATGCATCGAGCATTCAACAATGCTAAACGTTTGCATCCGTTAGGGGAGGACACACTCATGAAAAGCAAGGCACTCAAGGCAGCGGCCCTCGCGCTTTCCTGCGCGCTGGCCGTGGCATGCTTGGGGCTGGTCGCGTGCGGCGGCTCCAGTTCCGGCAACTCCGGCTCCGGCAGCTCTAATTCGGGCAGCGCCAGCACCGGCAGCTACAAGCTCGTCGAGAGCGGCAAGCTGACGGTCGGCTCGGATCTGGACTACAAGCCCATGGAATACCTCGACGGCGACAAGCCCGCCGGCTTTGGCGTGGACATGACGCAGGAGATCTGCAACCGCCTCGGGCTCGAGATGAACTTCTTGTCCCCGCAGAACTTCGATTCGCTCATCACGCAGGTCAACGGCGGTACCTCCATGGACGTCGCCGTGAGCTCCATCACGATCAACGACGAGCGCGAGGAGCTCGTGGACTTCTCCACGCCGTACTACGACTCGAACCTCGCCATCGTCACGCTCGCCGACTCCGACGTCGCCTCCGCATCCGATCTGTCCGGCAAGCCCGTGGGCGCGCAGTCCGGCTCGACGGGCGAGGAGTGGGCCAAGGAGAACCTCGGCGATTCCTCGTACACGCCGTACACGGGTCCGACCGATGCCCTCACCGCGCTTCGCGCCGGCAAGATCCAGGCGGTTGTCCTCGACGCTCCCGTTGCGAGCGACTACGTCAAGGAGGACGCGGGCACGTACAAGCTCGTCGACGAGATCGCGACCGGCGAGCAGTACGGCATCGCCATCAACAAGGACAACCCCGAGCTCAAGAAGGCCATCGACTCCGCCTTGGCGGACATGCAGGCCGACGGCACGCTCGACAAGCTCAAGCAAAAGTGGCTCGGCACCAGCAACTAGAAAGACGCACGTTCGGCCGAATCGTGCATATTCGGGACGTTATTATCACGAATAGGGTATATTCTGTTAGCTGATTGCGGCCATCGATGGGTATG
>CACZQA010000275.1 GCA_902783175.1 uncultured Coriobacteriaceae bacterium | reverse complement strand
CAGATGGGACTAGTATCTACCTTGGCACGAGCGTCGTCGCCACCGCATCGGAGCGGGAGCATCTGGGAAAGGTTCGCTGAGATGAATGCAGAAGAGAAGCTCAAGGAGCTGATTGCAGAGATCGGGTTCGAGGATTATGGCGTCTGCCCCGCTTCGGACCTTGCGGTGCGCGCGGATGTGCGCGGCATGTGCGCTTCGGGCAAGTGCCACATGTACGGGCACAACTGGGCATGCCCGCCGGCAATCGGCGGCATCGAGGAATACCAAAAGCTCATCGACGCGCGCCAGACCTGCTTTGTCGTGCAGACGGTGCGCGAGCTTGAAGACGAGTTCGACGGCGAGACGATGATGGATGCCGAGCGCGAGCAGAAAGCCCGCGTGCTCAAGCTCTCCAAGCGCCTTGCCGCGGAGGGCATCGACGCGCTCACGCTCGCGGCGGGCACGTGCACCATCTGCGAGAAGTGCACCTACCCCGATGAGCCGTGCCGTCATCCCGAGAACCGCCTCGTCTCCATGGAGGCGGCAGGTCTCATGGTCTACCAGGTATGCGAGGTCGCGGACGTTCCCTACAACCACGGTCCGCTCACCATCGCCTACACGAGCGCCGTGCTGCTGTAGGAAAGTCACGGGAAGGGGTCTGACGGCGTGGAGATCATCGTTCGGCAAGACGGCGAGAAGCGCGTGGTGCAATCGTCTGAGGGCATGACGCTGCTCGAGGCACTTCGTGGGGCGGGTGCAACGGTCGAGGCCCCGTGTGGCGGAAACGGCACCTGCAAGAAATGCCGCGTGCTCGTGCGCGATGACGAGGGCGTGTCGTATCGGCTTGCCTGCCAAACAAAAGTGCACGAGCACATGGAGGTCACGCTCCAGAAAGACCGCCCCATGGAGGTCACCACCGCAGGCATGGCAAGACAGTGGAGTTCCGACTGGCGCAAGGGCGGCTTTGGCGTCTCCGTCGACGTGGGCACGACCACCGTCGTGTGCCGTCTGTACGAGCTGGCGTCGGGCAAACTCTTGTCAAGTGCGGGCAATTCCAATGCCCAGATCGTTTTCGGGGCAGATGTCATCACGCGCATCAAGGCTGCCGACGACGGGCATCTGGAAGAGATGCGCCGGCTGATCTGCGACGAGGTCGCCTCGCTTATCGCCACGCTCTGCAAGAGGACGGGGGTGCGACGCGAGGAGGTGGTCTCGATTGCGCTGGCGGGAAACACCACCATGGAGCACATCGCCGCGGGGCTCGACCCGCATGGCATCGGCATCGCGCCATTCGAGCCCGTCACGCTGTTTGGCAGCCAGATGGAGTTTTTGGGGGAGCAGGCATTCTTCGCACCGTGCGTCGCGGGCTATGTGGGCGGCGACATCACGTGCGGCATGCTCGCCATCGACGTGCGTTCCGAAGACGAGCCGGTGCTGTTTTTGGATTTGGGCACCAACGGCGAGATGGCGCTTGGCGACAGGTCGGGCATCATCACGTGCGCGACGGCTGCGGGACCCGTCTTCGAGGGCTCTAACGTGCGCTTTGGCATGCCAGCGTATCCAGGCGCGATTTCGAGCGTGCGCCTCGTGGACGGCAGTCTCGAGCTGGAGGTCATCGGCGGCGAGGAACCGGTCGGCATCTGCGGCACGGGGCTGATCGACGCGGTGGCGCTGCTGCTCGAGCTCGGCATCGTCGACGAAACGGGCCGCATGCTCGATGCTGACGAGGCTGCCGACGAGGTCGGGGACGAGGAGCTTGCGGCGCGCGTGTTCGAGCTCGACGGGCACCCCGCGTTCAGGCTGGCAGGAGAGATTGCGATTGCGCAGGAGGATATCCGCAATCTGCAACTTGCCAAGGCGGCGGTGATGGGCGGCATCGAGACGCTCATGGAGCGTCGGGGCATCGATGCCTTCGATGTGGCAAAGCTCCAGATTGCCGGAGGCTTCGGGCAGTACCTCGATCTGCGCAACGCCGCACGCATCGGGTTGTTTCCGGAAGAGCTGCTCGACAAGGCGGCAAGCGTCGGCAACACGAGCATCGAGGGCGCGAGTGCGGTGCTGCTTTCGAGTGCGGCGCGCGAGGAACTTGCGCGCATTGTCGAGGTCTGCGACTACGTGGAGCTTTCGGGCGACGCGGCGTTCAACGCTCACTACATCGATGCGATGATGTTCGAGTAGGGGGTGCGGGGCATCGCCTTTGGGCAGTCCCACGGCAGTGAGCGCGGACGCGTGCCACGAAAGCTCTCAAGGGTGAAGGATTAGCGGCCGAAAGCGT
>CACZQA010000274.1 GCA_902783175.1 uncultured Coriobacteriaceae bacterium | reverse complement strand
GTTTTTCGCCAACTACCCCATCGCCCTTGCAAGCGGCATGGGTCTGAACGCCTACTTTTCCTACTCGGTATGCGGGCAGATGGCTGCCGAGGGCATCAGCGACCCGTGGACGGTCGCGCTGGCGGCGGTCCTGGTCGAGGGCATCATCTTCATCCTGCTCTCGCTGAGCAAGTTCCGCGAGGCGCTGGTCAACGACGTCCCCACGAACCTCAAGCTCGGCATCAGCACCGGTATCGGCCTGTTCATCGTCATCGTCGGCCTGAAGGGCGCGGGCATCGTCGTGGCTGACCCCTCGACCATCCTCGCCATGGGCGACATCGCGACCCCGTCCGTCGCGCTCGCGTTCATCGGCCTCATCGCCGTGGCCGTCATGTACCACTACAAGGTGCCGGGCTACATCCTGTGGGGCATCCTGCTCACCTGGATTCTCGGCATGATCGCCCAGGCCTGCGGCTGGTACGTCGTCGACCCCGCCGCCGGCGCCAACTCGCTGTTCCCCGACTTCTCCAACGGGATCGGCATCAGCGCGCCGTACCTGTTCGCGTTCAACTTCGACTACATCAGCTCGCACCTGGTCGAGTTCGCGGTCATCGTCTTCGCGTTCTTGTTCGTCGACCTCTTCGACACCGCCGGAACCGTCATCGGCGTCGCCAACAAGGGCGGCATGCTCGACGAGAACGGCGACCTGCCGCGCGCCAAGCAGGTCCTGCTCGCCGACGCTGTGGGCACGGTCGTTGGCTCCTGCCTCGGCACCAGCACGGTGACGAGCTTCGTCGAGTCGAGTGCCGGCGTTGCCGCAGGCGGTCGCACGGGCCTCGCGTCCGTCGCCACCGGCGTGCTGTTCCTCGTCGCGCTCGTGCTCGCGCCGATCTTCCTCGCCATCCCGAGCTTTGCCACGACGCCCGCGCTCGTGTTCGTCGGCTTTCTGATGATGTCGTCGGTCAAGGACATGGACTGGTCCGAAGACTCCGCTGCCGCGGTCGGCGGCTTCCTCGCGATCATTATGATGCCGTTCACCTACTCCATCGCAAACGGCATCATGTTCGGCATCCTGGCCTTCGTCGTGATCCGCATCTTCCAGGGCCGCGTCAAGGAGGTCCACTGGGTCATGTGGGTTTCGACCGCACTGTTCGTGCTGCGCATCATCACGCTCGTCGTCTAGGCGGCACGCGACAGATACCTGCCACGCAAGGGAAAGGGGATGGCCGAAAGCTCGGTCATCCCCTTTTTACGTGTATCATCAATTCGCTTTGTATTTAGCGGAGGCTCATATGGACGACAAGAATCAAGAAACCCGGCAGGACCCGAAACCACGGGCGCGTGCCCTGCTGCCCATCGCCATCTTTCTGGTGCTCTACCTGGGAAGCGGCGTCTACTTCGAGTACATCGCCCCACAGGATGGCCAGATGGGCTTCTACGTCATCTCGGTGGTCGTCGCGTTTGCCATCGCCTTGATCGTGGCGTTCTGCCAGAACCGCCGCGTCAGCTTCGACGAGAAGATCCACTTCTGCGCCCAGGGCATCGGCGACGACAACATCACCATCATGCTGTTTATCTTCCTCATGGCAGGCGCGTTCTCGGGCATCGCAAGCGCCGCCGGTGGTGTCGAGAGCACGGCGAACATGCTGCTCAACGTCATCCCCGGGAGCCTTGCCGTGCCGGGCATCTTCGTGATCGCGTGCATCATCTCCATGGCTATGGGCACGAGCGTCGGCACGATCACCGTGCTCGTGCCGATCGCCGTCTCGGTCGCCGGGTCCGCAGACCTCAACCTCCCCCTGTGCGTCGGCACCGTCATCGGCGGTGCGATGTTCGGCGACAACCTCTCGTTCATCAGCGACACGACCATCGCCGCGACGCGCACGCAGGGCGTGGAGATGAAGGAGAAGTTCAAGGCGAACTTCGCCATCGCGCTTCCCGCGGCACTGGCGACGCTCGTCGTGCTCGTCATCGCGGCCCTGACGAGCGGGGCGCCGCAGCTCGAGCACCACGACTTCAACCTCATTCAGGCGCTTCCCTACCTGATCGTGCTCGTCGCGAGCCTGTGCGGCGTAAACGTCTTTCTCGTGCTGGGCGGCGGCATCGTGCTGTTCGCACTCGCGGGCGGAATCACCGGCTCGCTCACCTTCGCGTCGGCGTTCGAGGCGATGGGCACGGGCACCTCGGGGATGTTCGAGACGATGATCGTCACGATCCTCGTCGCGTCCATCAGCGCACTCGTGCGCGAATACGGTGGATTCGCGGCCATCTTGAAGTTCATCCGCGACCATTTTCACGGCAAACGCGGGGGCATGTTCGGCATAGGGCTGCTGACCGCTCTCATGGACATCTCGACGGCCAACTACACGGTGGCCATCGTCGTCGCAGGGCCGATAGCCAAAACCATCGCGACGGTCTACGAGATCGAGCCAAAGCGCACGGCAAGCCTGATTGACATCTTCAGCTGCGTGGCGCAGGGCATCATCCCCTACGGCGCACAGCTTCTCGTGGCGGCAAGCCTCGCCGGCATCTCGAGCGTCTCAATCATCCCGTTTTGCCTGTATCAGTTCCTCTTGCTCGTCTGCGTCGTCGGCTGGATCGTGATCCGGGGCAACAAGGCGTAGCGCCGCCCGGGATGTGTGGCAGTGTCACGGTTCTCGCGCGACGGACGTGGGATGTGTGGCAGTGCCACGTTTCTCGTGCCGAAACCGCGGGATGTGTGGCAGTGCCACGGTTCTCGCGCGGCGCGGGCCCCAGACGCATAGGATGTGTGGCAGTGCCACTGTTCTTGTGCGTTATGCGGCAATCATGCGCGGGAGGAAGGGCGTACCTTCGCTGCGTACACGTTGTAGGCCGTCGCGGCGCAGACGACGATGGCGGCGCCCACGAGCGAGAGCGGCCCGATCGTCTCGCCCACGAACACCGCGACGAACACCGGGTTTAAAATCGGCTCGATCGTCGAGGTGAGCGAAGCGGTCACCGGGCTGATGTGATCGAGCGCGAGCGACAGGAACAGCGCGCCGAGCCCCAGCTGCACCACGCCCAGCGCGACGACCGCCACCCACCCGGAAAGCTCGAGGGCAGGCTGCGAGGGGTAGAGCGGCAGTCCAATCGCGAAGCAGACGAGAAATCCCAGAATTGCCGAGCATTCGTAATCGCTGCCGTCCATCTTCTTGATGAGGAACACGCCCGCATACGTCACGCCCGACACGATTGCGAGCGCATTGCCCCAGGCACCCGCCGTGTCGATGCCGTCGAGAAAGAACAGCGTAATGCCGACGAGCATGACAAGCGCCGTGACGAGCGCGGATGCCCGTGGCTTGTTCCTGAAGACGAGCGCGCCGAGGAAAATCACCCAGATGGGCTCCGTGAACTGCAGGACGATTGCGTTGGCAGCCGTCGTGAGCTTGTTCGCCGCCACGAACGACACGAGCATGGCCGCATACACCGCCGCGCCGATGGCTATCGACATGTTGACATGCAGCCTCCTGCCCGTATGGCGCAGATACCAGTACATCGGCACAATGGCGAACAAGCTTCGCGCGCCGTTGAGCGCGACGGGATTCCACGGAACGAGCTTAATGAGTACGCCTGCCGTGGAAAACGCCGCCGCGGAGATGACGATGAAGATGATTCCCCTGAAACTTGAGCTATTCATGCTGAGAGTGTAGCGAATTCCCACCGCAAGGGTGAGGTGCAATCGTGAGCGAGTCCGAAGCTCACGCCCTCTTGCAGTCCCGCGCGGCATCGGAGCACGCGCGGTCGAGCAATGCGCCAAGCTCCGAGCCGTCGCCCTCTTCGAGTCTGCATGAGGAAACGACCGGGACCTCCTCGCCCGTCGGCCCGTTCGCCTTGACGAGCTGCAACGTGCCCGGCTGGTTGCCGTAGAGGTCGGACCAGTCGTAGCGCAGGAAGTACCCGGGTTGCCGGACGAGCGCGAACCACTCGCGCCCTTCCTGCCCATCGTCTTCCACGTGCTCGAAGCGGTCGTCGAGCGCGATCTTCATGATCACCTGCGCGGCAACCTGCTCGTCAACCCACGCATGGCGCTCCGGCTCGGGATCGTCAGAGCGTTCGGCGATGACATCGGGGGATTTCGCAGCCTGCTCCTTCACGGCGTTGATGAGCTCCTCTGCCGTGAGCGGCTTTCTGCGCGCCTCGTAGTCCTCTTCTTGCTCGACGTCGGTTTCGATGCCGTGGCGCAGATCGGAAAGATCCGTGTCGATCTGCATCTCCCGCTCGCCCTCTGCGGCCTCCTTGACCTCTTCCCCAAAGGCCTGTCCTTGCTTTTCGTCATCCATGAAGCTCACGTCCCCCGTCTTCGAATTCCATTCTTCAGTCTAGCCCTCTTCCCGGGGTGATGCGCGAAGACAACGAACCCGTTACAAACGCTCTTCCTTCGGCAGGCGTCTCGCGCGTTCTATAGAATGGCTAGTAACAAACGCCCACCCGCATGTTCTCCATTCGCCATATGGCGTATCTACCCGATGGGATTATCGATGCTCCAGCTCAAAAACATCTCGAAGAAGTACGTCACGGCCGGCTTCACGCAAACCGCGCTCGACAACGTCTCGGTCTCGTTTCGCGACAGCGAATTTGTCGCCGTGCTCGGCCCGTCCGGCTCGGGCAAGACCACGATGCTCAACATCCTCGGCGGCCTCGACCACGCCGACGAGGGCGAGATCGTCGTCAACGGCATTTCCACGAAGGACTACAACTCCAAGGACTGGGATACCTACCGCAACCACCGCGTCGGCTTCATCTTCCAAAGCTACAACCTCATCCCCCACCAGACGATCCTCTCCAACGTCGAGCTCGCGCTGACGCTGTCGGGCGTGGGCCGTGCCGAACGAAAGGAACGAGCCGCCAAGGCACTCGAGGAAGTCGGGCTGCAAGACCACATCCACAAGAAGCCCTCGCAGCTTTCCGGCGGGCAGATGCAGCGCGTCGCCATCGCCCGCGCGCTCGTCAACAACCCCGACATCGTGCTCGCAGACGAGCCGACGGGCGCCCTGGACACCAAGACCGGCGTGCAGATCATGGAAATCTTGAAGGATGTCGCGAAGGACCGTCTCGTCGTCATGGTCACGCACAACCCCGAGCTGGCAGAACAGTACGCGACGCGCATCGTGCGCCTCACCGACGGGCACATCACCGACGACAGCGACCCGATCGTCGGCCCCATCCCCGAGACTTCCGAAAGGCCCGGACAGTCCAAGGGCAAGAAAGCCGGCATGTCGTTTCTCACCGCGCTCGGCCTCTCGTTCAACAACCTCATGACGAAGAAGGGGCGTACCTTCCTCACCGCATTTGCCGGTTCGATCGGCATCATCGGCATCGCCGCCATCCTGGCGCTTTCCAACGGCGTGAACAACTACATCGCGAGCACCGAGGAGCAGGCACTCACCAGCTACCCGCTCACCATCACCAAGTCGAGCTTCGACATCAGCAGCCTCATGACCGCGACCATGGGCTACAGCTCCGACGAAGGCGGCACGGACGCTGACGACAACGGCGGCGACAGCCAGACCATCCCCGAGTCCACGATCATGAGCGACATGTTCGCGCAGGTGAAGAACAACGACCTCACCGCATTCAAGAAGTACCTCGAATCTGGGCAGTCTGACATCGACAAGTACGTGAACACGATCCAGTACGACTACGGCATCACGCCGCAGGTCTACATGGCGGATACGGATGCAAATGGCATCGAACGCCTCAACCCGTCGTCGATGAGCACGATGTTCATGAGCCCCTCGGCGTCCTCGATGTCCTCCATGGGCGGCAGCTCGATGTCTTCGGGCTCGTTCAAGGAGATGCTCAACAACGAAGATGTCCTGCAGGACACGATGGACGTCGTCGAGGGACGCTGGCCGCAAAACTACGACGAGGCGGTGCTCGTCTTGGACAAGAACGGCAAGATCAGCGACTACACCCTCTACAACCTGGGCTACTACAACCCCGAGGACATGAAGCAGATGACGCAGGACGTCTTGAACGGCAAGGACGTCACCGTGCCCGAGGTGGACCGCGACTTCACGTACGACGACGCGCTCAACATGCACTTCAAGGTCGTGCCGCAGAGCTACCTGTACCAGAAGAACAGCAAGACGGGCACCTGGACCGATATGTCGGACGACGATGCGTTCATGAAAGACCAGATCGACAACAAGGCCATCGACCTGAAGATCGTCGGCGTGGTGAAACCCTCCGAGACCGCGACCACGCCCGCCCTGCGCGAGGGCGTCGCCTACCTGCCGTCGCTTTCGACCCAGCTCATCGACAGGGCGGCAGGCACCGACATCGTCAAGCAGCAGCTCGAAAACCCCGACGTCGACGTCTTCACGGGAAAGACCTTCGAAGAGCTGCAAGACGAGAAGGGCTCTTCCTTCGACATGTCCTCGATGTTCAGCGTCGATGAGGCGGCCATGTCCAAGGCACTCGGCTTTGACTCGAGCGCGCTTTCCGGGCTCTCCAACCTTGGCAGAAGCGCAAGCCCGACGCTCGACGCGAGCGCCTTGAAAAACGTCTTCAGCGAAGACACCATGCGCCAGATGATGGCAAACGCGCCCAAGTTCGACGCGCAAAGCGCGCTCGAAAATGCGAACGTCACGCTCACCGACGAGCAGTCCAAGCAGCTCAACAGCGGTGTGCAGCAGCTCATGGCCGCCTACAGCGCGTGGGCGATCGCCCATCCAGATGCGGCAGCCTCACCCGACGGCATGCAGCAGTTCATGCAGACCGCCGAGGCACAGCAGATCGTCTCCGCGCTCAACACCGAGCTCGGCCCCACGGTCTCTTCCGCGGTGAACTCGGTGATGGAGGACTACCTGACCAACAAGTTCGCCCCCTACCTGAGCACGACTATGGGCAACCTCATGCAGCAGGCGGCCTCCGAGATGGCGACCCAGATGCAGTCGCAGCTCTCTGGCCTTTCCAGCCTGCAGAACAGCTTCAAGTTCGCCCCCGCGGCGTTTGCCAACGCCATCAAGCTCAACGTGACGCAAGACGACCTCACGAGCCTGATGATGAACTACATGAACTCCGACGAGCTCACGTACGACTCCGACCTGAAGAAGCTCGGCTACGCGAGCTTGGACAACCCCGAGTCGATCAGCATCTACCCCATCGACTTCCCGTCCAAAGAGAGCATCATCAGCATCATCGACGACTACAACAAGCAGATGCAGGATAGCGGCAACGACTCGGCCACCATCCAGTACTCCGACATCGCCGGAACGCTCATGAGCTCGGTCACGAGCATCGTCAACACCATCAGCCTCGTGCTCATCGCCTTCGTGGCGATCTCGCTCGTGGTGAGCTCGATCATGATCGCGATCATCACGTACATCTCGGTGCTCGAGCGAAAGAAGGAGATCGGCATCCTGCGCGCGATGGGTGCCTCCAAGCTCAACATCGCGAACGTCTTCAATGCGGAGACGATCATCGAGGGCCTCATCGCCGGCATCTTCGCGATCGCCGTGGTGGTGGCGGCGTCGTTCCCCGTCAACGCCTTCGTGCTCGCGGGTTGGAAGGTGCCCAACGTCATGAGCCTGCCCTGGACCGCAGGCCTGGCGCTCATCGGCATCAGCGTGCTGCTGACCTTCATCGCGGGCCTGATCCCCTCGAGCATGGCGAGCCGTCGCGACCCGGTCGTGGCGCTGCGCAGCGAATAGCACCCGGCGCAACCAGGCAGGGCAAGGCCGCTAGCTACGGGCGAAGACGTGCACGTCGTAGCGGACGGCCTTGCTGTCGAGCGAATAGCTCGGCTTCACGCCCGCAAGATACGGCCCCTTCGGGGGCCGTTTGACGACGACCTTGCGCGGACGCGCCGCAAAGGCCGCAAAAAGCAGCTCCTCCTCATCGGCACACGGCAGCTCGAGGAGGTGGAGGAGCTGGAACTTCTTCTTGACCGACGCGCTTTTGCGCCGCTCCGGAAACATCGGGTCGAGCAAGACGGCGTCGCAGGGCTGCGCCAGCTGATGCAGCCCTGCGATGCTGTCGCCTTCGACGAAGTGCATGCGCGCGATTGCCCCTTCAAGCTCGGGAATGCGCGCTGCACGCTCGAGCGAGTCGGCGAGCAATGCCGCGATGACCGGGTTCTGCTCGAAAAGCGTCGTCTCGAACCCGGCGGCAGCGAGCAGCAGGGCGTCTTGCCCCAGCCCGGCGGTCGCGTCCACGGCACGAAGCGGCCCGTCATGGCCCTTGATCTTGGCCGCCTTTACGAGAAGCTCCCTTCCCAGCCGGTCGTGCCGCACACGCGGGACC
>CACZQA010000273.1 GCA_902783175.1 uncultured Coriobacteriaceae bacterium | reverse complement strand
GCAAGACCTCCAACATCAACTTCTTCGAGGCCGACGGCGTCTACTTCGTCGACCTGCCCGGCTACGGCTACGCGAAGAAGAGCCAGAGCGAACGCCAGCGCTGGGCCGACATGATCTTTGGCTACTACAATCAGGAACGCAGCTTCAACCTGGTCATCGTACTCGTCGACATCCGCCTGGAGATGCAGAAGCTCGACAAGCAGATGATCGACTTCCTGCAGGAAAAGGAGCTCCCGTTTATCATCGCGCTCACCAAAGCCGACAAGCTCTCGAAGTCCAAGCAGCACAGCTCGGCAATGAAGCTCGCCAACCAGTTCGGCGTCGAGCGCGACCAGATGATCATCACCTCGTCAAAGACCGGCGTCGGGATGGACGAGCTGAAAAAGCGCATCGAGGCCGCCGTCCTGTAGGCGCGCAAACCCAAAGCCAGCCCGCAGCCAGCCTGCGAAGCCAATCCCGCTGGCAAAGGGGCTGCCCCCCTTGCCAGCATCGCGAAAGACCCAACCCCCTCCTCAGGGGCGCAAGACGTGACGGCGCTGCTTGTCCTCGTACATGCGGCTATCCGCGATGGCGAGCAGCTCCGTGTTGGAGTAGTCGCCCTCCCCGCTCCAGACGTAGCCGACCGACACGTCGAGTCCGTGTCTGTCCAGGTCTGCACGCAGCCGCTTGACCGCAAGCTCGGCGTTTTCGGCATTCGGCATGTCCGACACGACGAGGAACTCGTCGCCGCCGAGCCTGAACACACTGTTGAAGTCGAAGCACGAACCCAGCACCTCCGCCGTCGACTTGATGACCTCGTCGCCGGCAGAATGCCCGTCGTTGTCGTTCGTGCGCTTGAGCCGGTCGACGTCGCAGTACACGAAGATGCGCTTCTTGCCCTTGTCGAGGTTGCGGAAAAACGACGCAAGCCCCCGTCGGTTGAGCACGTTGGTGAGCGGGTCGCGCGTCGACAGCGCCTGAAGCGCATCCATCGCGTCGCGGTTGCGCAGCAGCGACTCGACGAAGTGTGACAGCATGAGCAGGATGCTCTCCGCCGGCCTCACGTCCGTCGTCCGCGAAAGATCGAGCCCGAACACCCCGACGAGCTCCCCATCGCGTCTGAGCGGCGCGACGATCGCGCTCGCGATGTCGAGCTCGCGCAGACGCCGCTTGAGAGACACCGGCAGCTCGACCTCCGAAACGCCTCCCGAATACGACAAGACGGCATTCGCCTCGAAGGCGCCTTTCCATTTCGCAAGCATCCCCAGGGGGACCTCGTTCACCCACACGTCAATTGACGTAAGACCCTCGCGGTGCCATTCGTAGCTGTTGTCGACGTGCCCAGCAGCATCTTGCTCGAGGATGTACACATGGTCCGCCTCGAGCCCGCGTCCCACCTTCTCGATAAGCTTCTCGATGCCGACGCCCGGGTCTCGCTCCAGCAGGGCAATCGAGACGGCATCGTTCACAAACTTCTCGTTGTGCAGAAGCCGCGAGCTTTCCTCGCCAGTCGCATACGAGGCCTTGACCTCGTTTGCGATCTCGAAGCGGTGCAGCTTGCCGCGCCAGGGGACGAGCGTGTCCCGAAGCAGGTAGGTGCCTCCCGCAAAGGGGCTGTGGTACTCCCACTCGAGAAACGCGTCGTCGGAAAGACGCGCGTTGGTGCAGAACTCGCACGGCGCAGACCTCCCCTGCAAGACCTCGTAGCATTTCCTGCCCAGAAGCGACGAGTCCTTGGAGAGCCCGCACTCTTCTCGGCCCCTCTCGTTGAGGTACACGAGCGAGTAGTCGTCAACATCCGCCATATAGACGACGCTGCTCATCGAGTCGAACTTGCGGCGGTCGAACATCAGCAGGTCCTTCGCGTGCATGTCGACCTCGGAAGGACGCTCGGCAAGGTCGGTGAGACGCCCCCGCACGAGCGCATAGAGCTCCATCGGGTTATCCGCCTCAGAGCCCAGCGCGACTGCGCACAGGGCGTGCAGCGTGCACGGCTTGCCCCGTACCTCATGGATGTCGTTTACCGCCTCTTCCAGGCGATGCGCCAGATCCTGCAGCGCTGTGGGCGTAAGCCCCTTCTTGAATACGACGAACTTCCCGCCCGCGACCCTGCCAAGCGCCCCGGACTCTTTCACAATCGCCCTGACTCTGTCAGCGATGGCCCTGAGCAGCCGGCCGCCAAAGATGGGGCCATACGTGGCGGCGATTCTGGCGTATTCCGGGACGTCGAGGAGCAGCACCGCGTAGCGCTGGTCGCGATAACGGTAGTTCTCCGCGTACTCGAGCGCCGTGATGACGGCCCCGCGCACGTTCATGGCACCGGTGACCGGGTCGACGAACAGCGCGGCACGCAGACTCCGCTCGCGGGCGGAGGCTCGCTCGGCATCGACGAAGTACCCCATAAGGCCGATGATCTTGCCGTTGACGTCGTAGACGGGCACCTTGTTCGCGACGATGCTGTGCACGACGCCTTTGATGATGCACTTGCCGGGCGCGT
>CACZQA010000272.1 GCA_902783175.1 uncultured Coriobacteriaceae bacterium | reverse complement strand
GAGGGGGCGCTTGCCGCATTGCTCGCCTTGCCGCTGGAGCGCTACGGCTACGGGTTTGGCCCCTGCCTGCTCAATGGGCGCATCCAGACTCCGGCGGAACTCGCCGGGACCACGGACGCGCGCTCCCGGGTGCCCGACATCATGATTCCGGGCACGAACGTCGGAATCAACTACGACGGCGCGGGGCACCTCGACTTGGGACGCGTCTCGGATGCCGCCCGCGAGCAGGCCCTGCATCCGCAGAGCGCGCATGCGAAGCGCAGCCTGCAAGAAAGCCTCGATGCCGTTCGCGGCAAGGCGGTCGACGACATCCGCCGCAACAGGGAGCTTTCGGCCCAGGGGCTTGTCGTGTTTCCCGTCGTGAAGGAGGACCTCCGCGCGCCGCACGGGCTTGACCACGTGGTCCGGCAGATGCTTCTTGCCATGGACACGCCCGCGAGGGCGCGGCATGCGTTTCTCGCAGAGCTGCTCGACACCTCGTTTGCCGCACGCGAGCGTCAGATGCTCGTGTCGGCGGCGTTTTTCGGCACGCCTTTCCGCCTGCAGGGCGAGAGAACTGAGGCTGTGGTGAGGCTGCGGAAAAGAGCGCGCGTTTCAAGCAATTCGCGGGTGTGAGCGCCGCAAGAATCCTCCAAACGCAAGTTAATTGTGACGATACCGTGACGATGGTTGCGCGAGGCCGTCGGCACCAGTATGATGAATCAGCTTTGACAAGGCATCGGATGACGTGTGCCTTGAGGTCGATTCGGCCACGGTATGGCTTTCTACGCCGCCGTCGCAAAGTAATACGCGTCACGGTTGTGGAAGTGGGTTTGCCCCACTTTCTTTGTTTGTAAAGGAGGGTTGAGCGTATGGCCAACAAGGCAGAGATGCTCATCGAAGAGCTCGAACCGCTGGCAGCGGAGCACGAGCTCGAGCTGGTCACTGTCGAGATCGCAGGAACCCGCAAGAACCCGGTTCTCCGCGTGTACATGGACACGCTGGCGGGCGGCATCACGCTAGATCAGCTGGCAGAGGCCGAAGAGTGGGTTGACGCGAAGATCGAGGAGCTCGACCCCTTCGAGGACGCCTACACGCTCGAGGTCTCGTCCCCGGGCATCGACCGTCCGCTCCGCAAGCGTGGCGACTACGACCGCTTTGCCGGCGAAGAGGCGACGCTCACCCTCAAGCACGGCAAGGCGCACGGCACCTTGAAGGGCATTGAAGGCGACGAGGTCGTGTTGACCTCGGACGACGGGGAAGAAACCCGCGTCGCGTTCGACGACATCAAGAAGGCAAACATCATCGGCCGCATCGATTTCGGCGGCCATGGTCTCGGCAATTCCGCCGACTCTACAACAGAATAAGGAGGAACCATGTCATCTGCACTCATCGAGGCCCTCACGGACCTTGCAAAAGAGAAGAACATCGACGAGCTCGCGCTGCTCGACCGCCTGGAAACCGAGCTTGCGCGCACGTACAAGCAGATCCTCGGGCTGGAGTGGGACGCACGCGTGACCATCGACCGCGAGTCCGGCAAGATCTACGTCTACGAGATGGTCGGCCTGGGCGAAGAGGACCCCGAGACGGGCGAGTACGAAGACTACGAGCCGCGTGACGTCACGCCGGAAAACGTCAACCGCATCGTCGCCCAGAACGCCAAGCGCGTCATCAACGAGATCGTCCGCGACGCGGCCCGCGCCAACATCTACCGCGAGTTCGCCGACCGCAAAGGCGAGCTCATCACCGGTACCGTCTTGCAGTCCACGCCCGACTTCACCGTCATCAAGATCCGCGACGGCGTCGAGGCCGAGCTGCCGCACTACGACAAGAAGCGCTACCCCAACGAGCGCAACGAGAAGCCGGACAACGAGTACTACCAGCACAACCAGCGCATCAAGGCGCTGATCATCGACGTGCGCGATCCCGACCTGACGCAGCAAGACGCGATGGGCCGCACGCAGGGGAGCAACCACGCCGGCATCATCGTGAGCCGCACGCACCCCGATCTGATCCGTCGCCTGCTCGAGCTCGAAGTGCCCGAGATCTACGACGGCGTCGTCGAGGTCAAGTCCATCGCCCGCGAGGCGGGCGCGCGCTCCAAGATCGCCGTCTACTCCCGCGAGGCAAACCTCGACCCGGTCGGCGCCTGCGTTGGCCCCAAGGGCTCCCGCATCCGCATGGTCGTCGGCGAGCTGCGCGGCGAGCGCATCGACGTCATCCAGTGGAACGAGGACCCGGCGGTCTACGTGGCAAACGCGCTGTCGCCCGCGAAGGTCTCCGACGTCGTCATCGAGGAGGACACGCACTACGCGACGGTCATCGTCCCCGACGATCAGCTGTCGCTGGCCATCGGCAAGGAGGGCCAGAACGCCCGTCTGGCCGCACGTCTGACCGGCTGGCACATCGACATCAAGTCGGCGAGCCTCATCGCGTCCGCCGGCGCCGGCGCCGGCATTGACTCGCTCATCGACGACGATGACGAGCAGGACTTCGACGAGGCGGGCGACCGCCGCTGCGAGCACGTCAACGAGGACGGCACGCGCTGCCGCAACCACGCGCGCCCCGGCTCCCGCTTCTGCGGCATCCACGCCGAAGACGACGAGGAGGACCTCGAGGTCGAAGGGGAGTCCCTCATCTAATGGCAAGCAAGACTCCGACACGTACGTGCGTGGCCTGCGGCAAAAGCGGCGACAAGCGCTCCTTCGTGCGCATCGTGCGCACGCCCAACGGCAGCATCGAGCTCGATTTGACGGGCAAGGTCGCCGGCAGGGGCGCGTACCTGTGCAAGGAGTCGCCATGCTTCGAGAAGGCGGCCCAAAAGCGCCTTCTCGATGCCAAGCTCCGCTGCAAGGTGAGCGCAGACGATTACAGACGGTTGGAAACGGAATTCGCGCAGGTCTGCCCAGACGCAGGAGTGCGCAGTAGGGATGGTGAATAGATGGCAGGCGTGCGCGTACACGAACTGGCCAAGGAGTTTGGCATGACCTCCAAGGAGCTCCTCGAGAAGCTCAAGGAGATGAAGATCCCCGCCAAGAACCACGCATCGACGCTGGTAGATGCCTACGTCGACAAGATCCGCAAGGAGCTCGGCCCCGAGCTGCAGGAGCGTGCCCAGCAAATCGAGGCGGAAAAGAAGAAGGCCGCGGCGGAGAAGATCCGCAAGGCCAAGGAAAACCGCAAGAAGATCGAAGAAGAGCACAAGGCCGACGTGCGCAAGGAGCTCGAGCGCCGCGAGGAGGAGCGCAAGGAGCGCGCCGCCGCAAACGGCGAGGAGCAGCCCAAGAAGGAGGAGAAGCCCGAGAAGAAGGTCGTGAAGAAGCACTCCTCCGTGTTTGACGGCCTGCTCTCGCAGATCGCCTCCGAAAACGACCGCCTCGCGCACGAGCGCGCCGAGGCCAAGAAGGCCGAGCAGGAAAAGAAGGCAGCGCATGCCAACAACTCCGGCAAGCGCGGCTCTTCCGATAAAAACGACAGCCCGTATCGCGAGAAGGGCGCCGGCAAGAAGAAAAAGGGCAAGCGCGCCGTCGAGTCCGTGGACTCCGAGTCCGAGGACGACCGCTACCGCCAGATGGCACACGATGCCGAGCGTCTCGAGCGCAACAAGGTGCTCGAGGAGGCCCGCGCTGCCGTTGCCGAGGCGGAAAAGCAGTCGACCGGCCGCCGCAAGAAGCGCAAGGAGCACCGCAAGGCCGAGGCCGCGAAGAAGGCTGCCGAGGAGGCGGCGAAGAAGGCAGAGGCGCTCGGCGTCGCCGTCGGCACCGTCACGGTCACGAGCGGCATCACGGTCGGCGAGCTCGCCGAGGCCCTCGACGTTCCCGGCAACGAGATCGTCAAGCGCCTGTTCTTGCTGGGCACCCCGCTGACGTTGACGCAGTCGATGAGCGACGACCTGGTCGAGCTCGTCGCCGGCGACCTCGGCCGCGAGATCAAGATCATCTCGCCGGAAGAGGAGATGCAGTTCACGTTCCACGACGACGAGTCCGACCTCAAGCCTCGCCCGCCGGTAGTCACGGTCATGGGCCATGTCGACCACGGCAAGACGTCCCTGCTCGATGCCATCCGCCACTCCGGCGTGCAGCAAACCGAGGCAGGCGGCATCACGCAGGCCATTGGTGCTTCGGTCGTCTACATCAACGGGCATCAGATCACGTTCATCGATACCCCGGGCCACGAGGCGTTTACCGCCATGCGTGCGCGCGGCGCCCAGGTCACCGACATCATCGTGCTGGTCGTCGCGGCAGACGACGGCGTCATGCCCCAGACCATCGAGGCAATCGACCACGCGAAAGCCGCAGACGTCCCGATCGTCGTCGCCATCAACAAGATCGACAAGCCCGGCGCGAACCCCGAGCGCGTGAAAAGCGAGCTCGCAGAGCGCGGCGTCATCCCCGAGGAGTGGGGCGGCAACAACATGTTCGTCGAGGTCTCCGCAAAGCAGAACCTCAACATCGACGAACTGCTCGAGACGATCATCCTCCAGGCAGAGGTCCTCGAGCTCAAGGCCAACCCCGACACGACCGCGAGCGGCTTCGTCATCGAGGCAAACCTCGACAAGGGCCGTGGCCCCGTCGCGACCGTCATCGTCCAGCGCGGCACGCTGCGCGTCGGCGATTCACTGGTCGCGGGCGTCTGCTATGGCCGCGTCCGCGCGCTCATCGACCCGAAGGGCAACAACGTCGACGAGGCCAAGCCGTCCGACCCGGTCGAGATCCTCGGCCTGCAGGCCGTCCCGTCGGCAGGCGACGAGTTCGCCGTCTTCGAGGACGATTCCGAGGCCCGCAGCCTTGCGCAGGAGCGCGAGCTCAAGCAGCGCATGGCCCAGCAGGAGGCTCCGCGCCACGTCAGCCTGGACGACCTGTTCGCCCGCATCGAGGCGGACAAGCTCGCCGAGCTCAACCTCATCATCAAGGCCGACACCGTCGGCTCCATCGAGGCGCTGCAAGGCCAGCTGGACAAGATGGACCAGTCCGAGGTCCGCATCAACGTCATTCACGCGGCAGTCGGCGGCATCACCGAGACCGACGTCAACTTCGCCGCGGCATCCGACGCCATCATCATCGGCTTCGGCGTGCGTCCCCAGGCGGGCGTGCGTGCCGTCGCAGACCGCGAGAAGGTCGAGATTCGTCTCTACCGCGTTATCTATCAGGCAATCGAGGACATCAACGCCGCACGCGTCGGTCTGCTCGCTCCCGAAGAGGTCGAGGTCGACACGGGTTCTGCCGAGGTCCGCGAGGTCTTCAAGATGCCCAAGATCGGCGCTATCGCAGGCTGCGTCGTCACCGAGGGCGAAATCGCCGCGACCGACAAGGTCCGCATCGTGCGCGACGGCGTCATCGTCCACGACGGCACCATCGCCTCCATGCGCCACTACCGCGACGATGTCACGTCGGTCAAGGCCGGCACGGAGTGCGGTATCGGCATCACCGACTACCAAGACGTCAAGCAAGGCGACATCATCGAGGGCTACCGCATCGAGCAGGTCGCACGTAAGGAATAACCATGAAGCAGACTCCCGCTTCACGTCGTGCTGCAGAGGAGCTCAGGGCGAAGCTCGCCGACGTGCTCCTCTTCCAGATCTCGGACCCCAGGCTCGAGCTGGTCACCATCACCGACGTGGAGGTATCGAAGGACCGCGAGGTCGCAGACGTGTACGTTTCCGCCGACAAGGACCGTTACGACGAGGTCCTGGCCGGCCTCGAGGCGGCGAAGGGCCGCATCAGGTCGCTCGTCGGCAAGAAGCTCGGCTGGCGCGTGACGCCCGAGCTTCGCTACAAGATAGATCGCTCCGTTGACGCTGCAGAGCGCATCGCGACGGTGCTGGAGGAAGAGCACAAATGGCAAAGCTCGATTACGGACCAGCAATAGAGCTGCTCAAGGGGGCGCACACCGTGGCCATCTGCGGCCACGTCAACCCCGACGGTGACGCGCTGGGCAGCGTGCTCGCGCTCACGTGCGCGCTGCGCTCCGCGGGCTACCAGGTGACGCCGCTTCTGGCGACGCGCGAGCGCCCGCATCTGTACGACTTCCTGTACGCGTACGAGGACTTGACGCCCGCGTGCGAGTACGGGGCCGTGCCCGATGTCTTCATCAGTGTCGACGTGCCGAGCATCCAGCGCACGGGCGACGGCGTGTACGTCTTCAACCGCGCGCGCAAGACCATCGCCATCGACCATCACCAGGGTCCCGCGGACTTTGCCAACGTGAACCTCGTCGACGACGGGGCCGCGGCTGCCGGCATGCTCGTGTGGGACTTCATCGAGCAGGCGGGCATCGAGCGCACGCCCGATATCGCGACGTGCTGCTACACGGCGCTCGTCACCGACACGGGCAGGTTTCAGTTCCAAAACGCCG
>CACZQA010000271.1 GCA_902783175.1 uncultured Coriobacteriaceae bacterium | reverse complement strand
TTTCCAAGATGAACAGCTCGTCGCCCTTCTCGACCTGCTGCCCAGGCTCCACGAGCACTTTCCAGACGGCGCCCGCGATGCTCGCCTTTGCCTCGACGCACCCCTGCGGTATCTCGGCGGCAAGCGCGAACGAGGGCTCCGGCTCCTGCGCGACGAACGTGTCGAGCCCCTGCTCGACCCAACGCCGGTGCTCTTCCTCGAACGCCTGCTCCTGGTGCTGCTTGAACGCCGCGATCGACTCTTTGTTCTGCTCGAGGAAGTTCAGGTAGTCGCCGAGCTTGAACGTGGTCTGCTCGATTTGGACGTTGAACCTGCCGCGCAGGCAGTCCCCGCGCATCTTCAGAATCTCGTCTGCGCTGACCGGATAGAACTTGAGTTGGTCGAAGAAGTTGAGCAGCCAGGGCTTGCCGGGAGCGAAGGACTCGGTCGGCTGCAGCGGGTTCCACATCTGCGTCGTGCGCCCGACAAACTGGTAGCCGCCCGGCCCCTCCATTCCGTACACGCACAGGTATGCCCCGCCGATGCCGACGGCGTTTTCGGGCGTCCAAGGACGCGCGGGATTGTACTTGGTCGTGACGAGGCGGTGGCGCGGGTCGACCGGCGTCGCAACAGGGGCGCCCAGGTAGACATCACCCAAACCCAGCACGAGATAATCCGCATCGAACACGATATCTCTGACGTCATCGACGCTGTCCAGCCCGTTGATACGGCGAATGAACTCGGGGTTGGACGGGCACCAGGGTGCGTCGGGACGCGTCGTTTCTTGATAGCGGCGCGCTGCGAGCTGCGTCTGCGGGTCATCCCACGAGAGCGGAAGGTGCACGATACGCGAAGACACCGTCACGTCTTCGAGGGCAGGAAGAGCCGCATCCGCCTCGACAACCATGCGGCATGCCTGTTCGCAGGTCATAAGCGTGGGATCGAAGTGCACCTGCAGCGACCTGATGCCCGGGGTGAGGTCCACGATCGCGGGGCTAGACCCCTCGAGCGCCTGCATGAGCACATGCACCCTGAAACGCAGCGTGATGTCGAGTTCCATCGGACCGTACTCGACGAGAATCGCATCCTCTCCCGCTTGGCGCACGACAATACGGTCGTGACCCTCACCTGCATCGTGCAAGATCACGCTCTCCGCGCAGATACGTGCGGAGGCTGAGGGAAGTGTGGCAAGCGGCGCAGACCCGCCCGCGCGCACCGCCGCGATGGCACGCTCTTGTGCCTCTCTGAGTTCGCGCGCCTGATCGAGCGTGAGCAGCTGGAATCGCACGGTTGCGCCCGGGGCGAGCTGCCCCAGCTTCCAGCGCTCGGCGATGGCGACGGCAACCGGGCAGACGAACCCGCCCAGGCTCGGCCCGTCGGGCCCGAGGATGATCGGCTGGTCGCCCGTGAGGTCGAGAGCTCCGATCGCATAGGGGTTATCGTGAATGTTCGAGGGGTGCAGACCCGCTTCGCCACCGTCTTCACGCGACCATTTGGGAGCAGGCCCGTTGAGCCGCACGCCCGTGCGCGCAGAGTCGAAGCTGACGGTGAACTCGCTCGAGCACAGCTCGTCGAGGTAGCCCACCTCGAGGAACTCCTCCGTGGGCTGTGGGCCGGCGATGACGCCGATGGTCCAGTCACTCGAAAGCGGAACCGTTGCCTCTGCAGCAATCGTTGCTCCGACATGCCCGCTTGCAGCGCATGACCCCTCGTGCAGCCTGAGCACATCACCTGCACGCAATGCCCTTCCGCCATGGCCGCCGAACTTGCCGTCGATAAAGGTCGAGGCGCTGCCGAGCGCGAGCGGGACATCGAAGCCGCCGGCAACGCAGAGGTAGGCGCGCATGCCGAGCTCGCACACGCCGACCTCGAGCGTCTGGCCTTGCTGCGCGCGCGTCACGACGCCGCAGGAGATCGGCGTACCGTCGAGCGTGGCGGGAACTTGCGCCCCCGTCAGCACGAAGTCGACATCGGCGCGAAACCTGAAAGACCCGCCCTTCATCGTCATCTCGAGCGCGGGCGCCTGCTCGGGGTTGCCCAGAACAGCGTTGCCCAAGCGCTGGGAGAGCATGTCCATGGGCCCGCAGGGAGGAACGCCCACGGCCCAGTATCCCGTGAACCCGGGATAATCTTGCACGGAGGTCTGAATGCCACCGTCGAGTACCTCGAGCGCGGGCTCGCTCGGATGGAACCCGTCGAGCATACGCGTCGATACGTGACCCGCGCGGTAATCCTCGCGCTCGAGCAGCGCCTGGAGGTACATGAGGTTGGTGGTGAGCCCGTAGACGCGCGTCTGCGAGAGGACGCGCCGCATCTTCTCCTGCGCCTGTGCCCGATCGGGGGCGTGCACGATAATCTTCGCGACCATCGGGTCGAAAAGCGAGGTCACTTCAACGCCCTTGCGCACCCACGTCTCGACGCGAGCCTCGCTGCCAAAGACAACCTCGTCGATCTTACCCGTAGCGGGAAGAAAGCCGTTGAAGGGATCCTCGGCATAGAGGCGCACCTCGATGGCGGCACCGTGCGGCTCGCGAACCAGAGAGCGAACGTTATCAAGCTCGCCTGCCGCCTCGCGCACCATCCACTCCACGATGTCGATGCCCGAGCACTCCTCCGTGATGCCGTGTTCTACCTGGAGGCGCGTGTTGACCTCGAGGAAGAAGAAGCGCTCGGACTGTTCGTCATAGAGAAACTCGACTGTGCCCGCATTGCGGTACCCGACGGAGCGTGCCATAGCCTCTGCCGCCGCGAGCATATTGCTCCGCACCTGCGGCGGCAGATTTGGCGCAGGCGTCTCCTCGACGACTTTTTGGTTGCGGCGTTGCACCGAGCAATCGCGCTCTGCCAAAGCGACAACGTCGTCTGCCGTACCGAAGATCTGCACCTCGACGTGGCGGGCGTGCTCGATGTACTTCTCCAGAAACACGCTGCTGTCACCGAAGTTTGCCGCTGCGAGGTGCTTGACCGAAGCAAAGGTCGAGCGCAGTTCATCATCGTCGTGGCAGATGCGCATGCCGATGCCGCCACCGCCAGCAGAGCTCTTGAGCATGACGGGGTAGCCGATACCCCGCGCCGTTTCCACTGCCTCCTTGGCGCTTGCGATGAGTCCCGAGCCGGAGAGCAGTGGGACCCCCGCTTGCTTGGCCAGCTCACGCGCGACGTGTTTAAGGCCGAAGCACTCGATCTGCTGTGGGGTCGGGCCGATAAAGGTGATGCCGGCAGCGGCGCAGGCGCGCGCAAACTCCACATTCTCGGACAGGAATCCGTACCCAGGGTGAACTGCCTGAGCTCCAGTGTCGCGCGCCGCCGCGAGCACTTTCTCTATATCGAGGTACGTTTCTGCCGCCGGACCATCCCCGAGGTAGACCGCTTCGTCGGCGTTCTCCACATGCAGACTGTCCTTATCTGCTTCGGAGTAGACGGCCACGCTTTTCACCCCCATGCGCGCGAGCGTGCGCTCGATGCGGGTGGCGATGGCTCCTCGGTTGGCGATAAGGACTTTCGTGAACATGATGATTACAGCTTCTTTCCTGTGGGGACGGCCCGAGTTGTTTTATTCGGCGTCCCAGATGATCATTTCGACGGGGGTCGGGTTGTAGGCGTTGCATGGGTTGTTGAGCTGCGGGCAGTTGCTGACGAGCACCATCACGTGCTCGATAGCGCGCATCTCGACGTAGCGCCCGCCCGCGGACACGCCGTCGTCGAACTTCAGCCCCCCTTCGGGCGTGACCGGGACGTTCATGAAGAAGTTGATGTTGGGTGCCAGATCACGTTTGCCGATGAGCTCGGAGGCCTCGACGTCTTCGGCGATGCCCATCATGAAGTTGTCCCTGCAGTTGTGCATATAGCGCTTGTCACGGGAATAGCGCACCGTGTTGCTCTGCGACGAGCAAGCTCCGCCCAGCGTGTCATGGCGACCCGTCATGTCCGCCGTGATCTCGAGCAATGGACGATACTGCTCGCTTCGCAAGATGCTGCCGGTAGTAAGGTAGATGTTTTGCTGGGCAACGATTGTGGCGACGGCGCTGTAGTGATCTTCTGGGTCGTTCACGTCATAGAACGTCGTGTCGACGGCCTGGTTGCCCTCCATGTCGAGGATGCGAAGCGTCTGGCCGGGCAGCAGCTCGTGAATCCACGGGGTACCCGCCAAGACCACTTGGCGATAGATGGCGTCTTCGGGGTTGAGCTCGCTTTTCTTCTCGATGAATCCGTACATGT
>CACZQA010000270.1 GCA_902783175.1 uncultured Coriobacteriaceae bacterium | reverse complement strand
TGCAACCTTCGACAAGTCACAGCTTGGAGGAGTCCTCCCCTTTTGTCACGTCATGTGTCAACAACCTGTTGGCACACAACAGCTAGCTTTCAGCAGCAAGAAGCGCCGAACTCTCCTCACTCCGCCAGGTTTCCCTCGGAATCGAACGCCATGGGCTTGGGCTCGCCCAATAGCGAGATGCCCTTGACATCCTTAATCGACTCGTAGAGCGGCACGGACACCTCAATCCGATTCAGGTCGAGGGTGTTCTTGATGTGTACGATGCGCGCCTGTTGGTAATCGAGTTGGTAAATGGTGCGCAGGCAGAGCTTGATGCATTCCTCGTCGTTGTTCATGTACAGGGGCATCTCGCCGGCGCGCATGAGGCCGGTCGTCAGCACGTTCGTCCACGTTGCCTGCCAGTCGATATCGCGCATCACCGCGCGCGTCGTCACGTCTGCGGCAGAAATCCCCGCGCCGTTGTGGTGCGCCTCCGGCGTGATTCCGCGGATGAACAGCTTTTTCAGGTCGAGCACGTCGCCAAACGTTCCAGTGATGTTTCTTCCCGTCACGTTTGGGTCGTGTCCGTTGCCGCTGATGTTCTTGCCGACCTCGTCGATGATGAGCAGATCGATATGGTCGAATAGGAATTTGGCCATCCGCCGCTTTGCCACCTCGAGCAGGCGGGCGTCGGTTTTCAACAGCTTGTCGGGCGTGCAGACCTCGAGGTCGCAGATGTCGTCATAGGCGTTTTGCACGAGTCCGACCCCAAATACCACGGGGCACTTCTGCACGAAGATCTCGGCAACGCGAGGTATCAACTCTGCAAAGCGGTGAAACCCAAACGAGTGGAACATCGCAGCGCCCTTGTGCTTGGCGATGCCGATGGCGATCATCTTTGCCAGGCCGCTCTCGTGCGGGCCCCGAAAGTCGGTATGGGGCTTTACCTTGTTGAAGATGACGATGCCATCGGACTCCATGGCGTTCTTATCGCAGTACAGCGGTATGCCGTCCAGCTCGCCATACTGGACCACCTCCATGGAAGACAAGATGGGCACGCCCATGCTCTCTTCCGTGACGTTGTACCCGGCAAGCATCTCGAGCTGCCCTTGTGCCGTGGCACCGGCATGGCTCCCCATCGCGGGGATGATGAACGGGCGGGCGCCCCATTCCTTGAGCACGTCGCACATGGTACGCAGCAGGTGGTCAAAGCAGGGTATGCCGCGACTGCCGGCGGTAATGCAAATACGCTTGCCAGCATACGAGCCATGATTGGGGAGCTTCTCCATCTGCATGCGCAGATGCGCGCACGGATCCCCAATTTTCGAAGCGTCGTACGATTCTCCGATTTTCACCATCGGTGGGATCGTCACATCCTCGATGCCCTGCACGGTGATGTCGACCTCGGGAAAATCGATGAACATTGCCATAGAAGATGCTCCCTTCAAATACCTGCGAACTCTTGCCGGCGCGCTACGAGCCTATAAATAACGAGGAAACGTAGGCGATCACCACGAGAGCGACAAAAAACGCGATAACGCATCCACATCCGCAGCCCGACCCGTCGTCGCCGCCACCGTCTGGGTCTCCCTCGCCGCCCAGGTAGCCCGCCGATTGCCATCGATACCGCGTCATCGAGTCCATCTTCATTTGGCTTGCGCCCCCTCGCGATTATCCGCTGCCGGCATCTACGATATTAGAACAGGGGTGAGACACGAAAATGAGAACTTGCCCTGATGCAGTCGCGCCAGCTGCCGCAAGCGCTTCCATCCCTCGAGATGGGACTCCCCCTTCCAGAGCCCTCGTCCAGATCGGTGCCACAAAGAGTTCACAAACCTATACCCCATCAGAGATTGAAAGATGCGTCCGAAGTAGATATTATAGTGATATCACTTTGAGACCATTCGGCCTCGAACCGACCGCGGGGCCGGCGAGGAAAGGAGACCTGATGGCATCCGAGAAGATCATCCAGGCAAAGTCGGGCTGGGCAATGCTCGCAGCCAACGTCATCGTCTACGCCGCGAGCTGCGCTGGCATCGTATATTCCATCGTGCTCCTCGCCTCGGCAGACGACGCGGGCATCGAGGCGCCGGACTTTGCGGTTCCCCTGATGATTGCCGGGTTCGTCTTGTTCGCGCTCGGCGTCGTCCTAAGCTCGGGCTTCATCACGCTCAAGCCGGGAGAGGCCAAGGTTTGCCTCCTCTTCGGCAACTACATCGGCACCATCCGCGAATCCGGGTTTTACTGGGCCAACCCCTTCTACAGCCGCCAGATGGGCACGGCCAGCCCCGACGAGGAGACTGCCGAAGAGGCCGGCAAGAAGGGGCTGCGGGCATCCAAGACGCCCGCCGGCATCTCGACCAAGATTTCGCTCCGCGCGCGCACCCACAACGGCGAGCGCATCAAGGTCAACGACAAGCAGGGCAACCCCATCGAGATTGCGACCGTCGTGGTATGGCACGTGTCCGACACCGCCAAGGCACTCTTCGACGTGGACAACTACGTCTCCTACGTCTCGATGCAGACCGAGACCGCGCTGCGCCACGTGGCGAGCATCTACGCATACGACCACATGGAGGAAAGCGACGAGTCCAACGCGAGCATCACGCTGCGCTCCAACATCGAGGAAGTTTCGAACAGCCTGAAAGAAGAGCTGGGACGGCGCCTCGCCCCCGCCGGCGTCGAGGTCGATGACGCGCGTCTCACGCACCTGGCCTACGCGCCGGAGATTGCCCCCGCCATGCTGCGCCGCCAGCAGGCCGAGGCCATCATCGCCGCCCGCAAGAAGATCGTCGAGGGCGCCGTCTCGATGGTGGGCATGGCGCTCTCCGAGCTCTCGGACGGCAGCATCGTCGACTTCGACGAGGACCGCAAGGC
>CACZQA010000269.1 GCA_902783175.1 uncultured Coriobacteriaceae bacterium | reverse complement strand
GTCCCGAGGTGACCCGAGGGGCCGTGGGTATCGTGTCATTTTGGCGCGAAGGGACACCCCGACCTGTCCCCTCGTGCCAGGAGGGGGTTACTTGTGGTATTCGTCCCAGAGATCCTGGAATGCGGTGAGGGCGCCCTCGATGGTCTCCTTGCTGCAGCAGTAGCCTGCGCGCACCCAGCCCTTCATGCCAAAGCCGTCGGACGGGACGAGCAGCAGCTCATGCGCCTTGGCGCGCTCGTAGAACGCGTTGGCGTCGGGCTCGAGCGCCTTGATCCACATGTAGAACGCGCCCTGCGGCTTGACGAAGGTGTAGCCGATCCTTTCCAGCCCCTCCATGAAGATCTTGCGGTTGACGGCGTACGGCTCCTTGTTGACCGGTGCGTCGATGCACTCGGCGACCGTGTGCTGGAACAGCGTGCTCGCGCAGATGTACCCCAAGAAACGCCCGGCGCCCACGACGGCGTCGTAGACCGTGCGCCAGTCGTCGACCTGCGGCGGAACGAGGATGTAGGCGATGCGCTCGCCCGGCAGGCTCATCGACTTGGACCAGCTGTAGGCGACGAGCGTGTTCTTGTACAGCGACGGCACCCATGCGGGTTTCTCGTCCTCCTCGTAGTACAGCTCGCGGTAGGGCTCGTCGGACAGCAGGTAGATCGGGTGCCCGTACTCCGCGCTCTTGCGCTCGAGCACCGTCGCGAGCTCTTTCAGGTTGTCGTCGGAGTAGATGGAGCCCACGGGGATGTTGGGCGAGTTGATGATCACGACGGCGGTTTTCTCGTTGATGGCGGCCTCCATCGCGGGGACGTCGATCTGGAAGTCGTCCGCGCGTGCGGGAACCTCGATCAGCTCGCCGCCCGCATCGTGCGTCCACGTCTTGTACTCCATGAAGTACGGCGAGACGGTGATGACCTGCTCTCCGGGGCAGACGAGTGCCTTGAAGGTGATGGCGATGGCCGAAGACGCGCCCGACGTGAGGTACAGGTTCTCGCCGGTGTAGTCGGTGCCAAAGCGGCGGTTGAGGTTGTCGGCGATGACGTCGCGGACCTCGATGAGGCCGGGGCTCGGCGTGTAGCCGTGCTCGTTGCCCTTGCCTTCTGTCACGAGGCGCGCGATGGTGGCGTCGACGCACTCGGGCGACGGCACAGACGGATTGCCGATGGACAGGTCGAAGACCCTGTCCTCGCCGATCTGGGCTTTGCGCTCGAGGCCGTAGGCATACGTCTCGCGAATCTTGTTGGGGGCGGCACCGAGTGCGCGCAGTTCTTCGTTGATCATGTGGCGTGGACGACCCTTCATATGCGAACAGACAGATATGTCACACAGTTTACCCATTTGGCATCGGGGCCGTCGGCTCGCCGTCGTTTCCAATTGATGAAATCTGGCCATCTATCCGACCGATGGCGCAGAGGCACGGCCGGCGGCAGGGGAGATGCCGGCGCTCAGCCGCCGGCGGAGGCACGCGGCCGGCGCATGGCGGAATGCTAGAGGGTAAAGACCTTGCCCTGCACGTCGGAAAACAGCGCGCTTCTGATGGTCTTCGTGCGCTTGACGAAGTCGACGGCGCCCTCGTCGAGCAGCAGCACGCCCGTGGAGTAGCCCTCCGCGTCGAGCGCGCGCTCGGTCACGAGCGTCACGGACGCGAGCGTCGAGGAGGTCGGGCGGCCTGTGCGCGGGTCGATGATGTGGGGGTAGTCGGTGCCCGCCACCGAAAAGCCGCGTTGCCCGATGCCGCTTGTCACGACCGCTCGTCGCGCGACCTCGACGAAGCCGACCGTGTCGCCATCGGCTCCACTGATGCCGACGCGCCATTTGGTCCCGTCCGGCTTGCAGTCGCCGGCCAAGATGTCGCCGCCCACGTCGATGAGGAAGCGCTCGACGCCGCGTCTGCGCAGCAGCAGCCCGAGCCGGTCGGCGATAAAGCCCTTCGCGATTCCGCCGCAGTCGAGCTGCGCCTGCGGGTCGGAAAGGCGCACAAGCCACCCGCGTGCGTCGTCTTCGGGGCCGAGCACGGG
>CACZQA010000268.1 GCA_902783175.1 uncultured Coriobacteriaceae bacterium | reverse complement strand
TTCTCGCCGATCTCTTCGGGCGTTGGCTCGCGGCCGAGGTCTTGAAGCAGCTGGCGCTGGATGCGGACGCGCTTGTTGATGGTCTCGACCATGTGGACCGGGATGCGGATCGTGCGCGCCTGGTCGGCGATGGCGCGCGTGATGGCCTGGCGAATCCACCACGTGGCGTAGGTGGAGAACTTGAAGCCCTTCGTGTAGTCGAATTTCTCGACTGCGCGAATCAAGCCGAGGTTGCCTTCCTGAATCAGGTCGAGGAAGAGCATGCCGCGACCCACATAGCGTTTGGCAATGGAGACGACGAGACGCAGGTTCGCCTCGATGAGCTGGTCTTTTGCGTCGAGTCCAACCTGCTCGACACGCGTGAGGCGGCGACGCTCGCGGCGCGTGAGCTCGCGCCCCTCTTCTTCTGCCTTGTCGATTTCTTCGGTTGCCTTCAGGCCGGCCTCGATCTTCATGGCCAAGTCGACCTCTTCGGACGCCGTCAGAAGGTCGACTTTGCCGATTTCCTTGAGGTACATGCGCACCGGATCGCCCGTGAGCATGGCAACGGAGTTCTGCTCGATGCGTGCCTTGCGGGCCTCGGCACGGCGCTTCTTGGACTCGGCCGCCTTCTTCTTGGGGTCTATCTCGTTGACCTGGCCCAGCTCGTCGGCAGCCTTGCTCGCGCGCAGCTCGTCCTCGGGAATGCCGTCCATGATCTCGTCGTCGGACATGTCGGGGTTTATCTCGTCGTCGCTCGACTCGGTGACGTCGATCGAGCTTTTGCCCGTCAGCTTGACGCCGTTGGCGCTCAGGTAGTCGTAGACTGCCCCGAGCTGCTTGTCGTTGAGGTCGTCGTCATCGAAGGTGCTCTCGACGATGGAGCGCTCGACCTTCTTGCCGACCTCCTTGATGAGCTCGTCGGCCTTCTCGATGAGGTCCTCGGTCAGGACCCCCTCGTCGGCCTGCGCCTTCGCCTGGGCTTTGGCAGCTTCGGCCTTCGTGATACCGGCTTTTTCCGTCGTCTTCTTAGCCAAGGTCTCCCCTTTTCTAGTCTATAGGAGCTCCGGGGGCTTCGTTGCGAAGCCTCACCAGCTCTTTCTGCATTGACACTGTCTTCTCGAACAGCTCGTCGAGCTGCTCTGGAGTGAGATTGCCCTCACCTTGCATACGCGCCTTCGCGTTGCGGATCCCGCGCTCGAGATCGCGCACGCGCAGGCTCTTCAAAAGCAAACGCGCCTGATACAGCTTCTCGCCCTCGTCCACTGTCTCGACCATGACCTCGGCGAGCAGCGTCGGAGCTTGCGCGCATGCGTTCTGTACGGCAAGGAGGGCCTGTGCGGGAGTCGCGTCGCGGGAAACCGTCAGAAGGGCATCGGCCATGTCTTCCGACGCCTTGTCCACCCACTGTATGCGTACGAGCTCCTTGCCTACCTCATCGAGCAGATGGCAATCGGTCACGACGAGCGAGATGAGCTCGCGCTCCATGCGTATCGACTGCTGTTCTGCCTCCATGATCTCCATTGCCACAGAACTCATGTGCGGCGGTTCGGCTTGGAAGACGGCTTGATCATCTTGATGGCGGGCAGCCATAGGAGCCTTGGTCTCCCTTAGTGCCTTAGCTACGGCAGTATACTCCACATTCAAACGGTCGGCGATGAGGTTGACGTAGTCTGTCGCGGACACGGAATCCTTGATGGGGTACAAGATCTGCAGCGCGTCTTCCATCGCGCGCACCTTTTGGGCGGGCTTGCGCAGGTCGTACTTGCCCAGGCAGCGCTCTATCGAGAACTGCAGCAACGGGACCGACCCCGCAAGCACCTCGCGCATCCCCTGCGCACCGTTGGCGCTCACGTACTCCATCGGGTCCTTGTTGTCGGGCAGGACCACGACGCGCAGGTCGATGGGATCGCGTCTGCTCTCCACCGCCGAACGCCAGTCGATGAACTCGCTCGCGCGGTCGGCGGCCTTCTGCCCCGCGGCGTCGCCGTCGAACAGGTAGACAATCGTGTTGGCGAAGCGGCTCAGCAGCTTGACGTGCTGCGCGGTAAGCGCGGTGCCCAGCGTGGCGACCGCGTTCGTGATGCCCGCCTCGTGCAGAGCGATGACGTCGGTGTAGCCTTCGACGACGATGGCCTGGTGCGCGGTGACGATGGCGTTTTTGGCGCGGTCGATGCCGAACATGTTGTGCGACTTGCTGAAGATCGGCGTGTCGGAGGTGTTGAGGTACTTGGGCTCGCCCTTGCCGATGACACGCCCGCCAAAGGCGATGGTGCGCCCTTGCAGGTCGTGGATGGGAAACATGACGCGCTCGTAGAACCGGTCGACAAGACGCCCGTTTTTCTTGCTCACATAGGCAAGGTTCGCTCCAACGAGCTCGTCGCGGGTGTAGCCCTGCTTTTGCAGATGGGCGACGAGGCTGCCGCGTCCCGGCGCATAGCCGAGGTGCCAGTCCTTCGAAGGGCCGCTCCCGAACCCGCGGCCATGCAGGTAGGCACGGGCAGAGGCGGGGCCGGCATCGCGCGAGCGCATGAGCTGCAGATGGTAGAAATCCTCGGCCTCCTTGCAGGCGAGCATCATGCGCTCGCGCTGGGAACGCGGCACGCCCCTGCCACCGACCTCCTTGATGTCGATGTGGGCACGGTCCGCCAGCGCGCGTACCGCCTCGGGAAACTCGAGATGCTCGGATTCCATGACGTAGCCGAAGACGTCGCCGCCTTTGCCGCAGCCAAAGCAGTGCCAAAGCTGCGAGTCCGGGTCGATCTTGAACGAAGGCGACTTCTCGTTGTGGAACGGGCAGCACCCCCAGAACAAGCGCCCCTTCTGTTTGAGCACGACACGCTCCGAGACGAGCGACACCAGGTCGATCGCCTCGCGGACCCGCCGTATGTCTTCATCGCTAATGCGCGCCATGAGCACCTTCGCCGAGGTTTTCGCGTACCCATGCAATATCGCCTTGAATCGTGCGGATGAGCTCGTCTTGGTCGTCGAAGACCCTCGACTCCCTCAGCCACTCGACGAAGACTATCGTAATGCTCTTGCCGTAGAGGTCTCCCCCGAAATCGAGCAGGTGCGCCTCGAGCGGGGAGCTTGCCCCTTCGAAGCTCTTCGCGACGCCCATGTTGATGGCTGCGGCATACGGCGCCCCATCGACGATCGCATACCCGCCGTACACGCCGTCTTTGGGTTGCACCACCATCGTGGCTGACAGGTCGAGGTTCGCCGTGGCGATCCCGAAGCCGGCGCCCTCTCCCCTGCCGTGAACGACGCGCCCCGTGATGGCGTGGGCCCTTCCCGCGAGCAGCCTTCGCGCCTGCCCGACATGCCCCGCCTTGAGAAGCGCCCGTATCCGCGTGGAAGACACCGTCGCGCCATCCTCCTGGATGAGCGAGCGCGGCTCGCAGGCGCACCCATGCGCGGCGCTCCATGCGCGTAGGTCGTCGACCGTTCCGCGCGCACGATGCCCGAAGCGGAAGTTGTCCCCCACGAACACGGCCACCGGCGTGCAGATCTTTTCAAGCGCGTCCAAAAACGCATCCGGCTCGACGTTGAAGACGTCGCGGTCGGCCGGCAGCGCGACGACGGTTCCGCCCGTGAACCCTGCGAGCATCTCGAGGCGCTCTTGGTTTTCGAGAAGCTTGCCAAACGCCTGGTCGTCCTTGCGGAAGACCTCGTCGGGGTCTTTCTCGAACGTGAGCACGACGAGTGCGACCCCGCGCTTTTCCGCGGCATCCGCCGCCTCGGAGAGTAGGGCCCGATGCCCCAGGTGCAGTCCGTCGAAGATGCCGATTGCGACCACCGCGCGCCCCAACGAGATGGGGCCGTGCAGCAGCGGGTTCCAGCGGACGATGTGCTCAGACCTGTCAGGCACCGGCAACACCCCCGGGAATGACCGTGGCCGGCTTGAGCCGGCCGGCGCTGCAGCTGTACACAGCCAGCAGGCGTCCACCCGCAACGCAGGACACGAGCTGCACG
>CACZQA010000267.1 GCA_902783175.1 uncultured Coriobacteriaceae bacterium | reverse complement strand
GAAGCCGAACTCGGAGTTGGTGCCGTAGGTGACATCCGCCTCGTAGGCATTCTTGCGCTCGGGGGTCTTCGTACCGTTTTGGATGAGGCCGACCTCCATGCCGAGGAAGCGGTAGATCTGGCCCATCCACTCGCTGTCGCGCTTGGCGAGGTAATCGTTGACGGTGACGATGTGGACACCGGTCCCCGGGAGGGCGTTGAGGTAGCCCGCGAGGGTGGACACGAGCGTCTTGCCCTCGCCGGTCTTCATCTCTGCGATCTGCCCCGCGTGCAAGACCATGCCGCCGATGAGCTGGACGTCGAAGTGACGCAGCCCGATGGTGCGCTTGGATGCCTCGCGGACAACGGCGAACGCCTCGGGCATCAGCTCGTCGAGCGTCTCGCCGTTGGAGAGGCGCTCGCGGAACTCCGCCGTCTTGCCGCGGAGCTCTTCATCGCTGAGCTGCGAAATCTCGTCTTCGAGATAGTTGATTTCTCCTACCCTGCCGCGGAAGGCCTTGATCTCTTTGCCCGATCCGACGGAGAGAAGTTTGGAAAGAAAGTTTGGCATGTATGTTACCTTCAAAGGTTGGCGTGGTATACGCGGCTACTTTACCACAGGGCCTGTGACGCCACGGTATCGGCGCTTTGGGAGCTGCGGTTTTATCATCAGAGTTCCACTATCCTCGGGTCGATGCGCAGAAGCGACGGATCGCTGACGATGAGGCTGTCGTAGAGCGACTGCATCTCCGCCGACGGGTCGAGTCCCAATTCTGCCTTCATGAACTTGCGGTATTCGAAAAACGTGCGGATCGCCGAGCAGCGCTGCCCCGCCTGCATCTGCGCGCGCATGAGCACCTGGTACACGTCCTCGCGCGAGCGCTCCTCGGCCATTGCCTTGCGCGCGAACCAAAGCGCCATGCGCGTGTCCTTGCGCGACAGCGAGAGCTCCGCCCCTGACAGCATCGAATCCACATAGGTGGCACGGTAGCGCTCCCGTTGGCTGATGATGACCTTGTTCTCGGTCTCGTTGATGGCAAGCCCGCCCCGGTACAGCTTCTCCAGGCTCATATGGGAGTCGAGCAGGACCGACGGGTCGGGGTGCCCAACGATGATCGCACGCGAGAGCTGCTCGATGTCTTCGAGGTCCGACCTGACGTAGCGCGTGTTGATGCGGCAGAAGTCCCCGTTTTTCTCGAGGTAGGGCTCGCCTCCGATCAGCTTTGTCGCGTCGCTCCAGACCGAGTAGAAGTTGTCGAGCGCGCGGACCCGCGACAGATCGGGCCACATCTGCTGCAGCAACGTCGTGCGCGGCATGCTGCGCCCCTGGTAGATGACGAGGAGCGTGAGCAGGTTGCGCGTGCGCCGTTTCCACTTGGACTCGGGTATGCAGGTCTCGCCCTTGATGACCTCGAACGAGCCGAAGACGTTGATGCGGACGGGCTCGATGCCACTTGCCGCGATGCTCTTCTTGCGGGGACTCTCCATCGTCGAGACGCGCATGTCCCACGGGATGCTCATGTCCTCGTCGTGCGTTGCCTCGGCGAGCAGGCGCAGGTAGCGCGTGGCGCTCTGCAGCAGCACGACGTCTTTACGATCGGCACGTCGCCCCGCCACCCCGAAGAACCCCGTGTTCCAGACGTCCCTGATGAGCAGCGCCTCCGAGAACGAGTGAACGCCGGATTTGCGCGTTTCGAAGACGAGCGCGGAACCGAGCCTCTGCACGAGATGGCGCAGCTCGGCGCTGTCGGCACAGCAGAGGACGTGCAGGGCCAGCCGGTAGAACTGGTCTTGCGCGAACCTGTCGTGGCAAGACGTGAACAGCACCGTCAGGGCGTTCACTTTGTCTTCGTCCACTTCCTCGTACACCGCCTTCAGCTCTTCACGCTGATGTGCATCGGTTTCAAACGCCCGCCCCATGACGTTTGGGCCCATCATCGAGACGGCCTGGCACAAGAACTCCAGCCCGTTTTCCGGCATGCG
Source organism: uncultured Coriobacteriaceae bacterium (assembly GCA_902783175.1). Classification (GTDB taxonomy): domain Bacteria; phylum Actinomycetota; class Coriobacteriia; order Coriobacteriales; family QAMH01; genus CACZQA01. The sequence goes on along the minus strand of CACZQA010000267.1, from coordinate 4,245 downwards.
CCACGGCGGCGGCTCGAACGCGGCATACAGCCCCGGCCCACCGCAGTCGAACGCGGAAAGCGCGATGCGCGCGAGCATCCGGAGGGGCCACTCGTCCTCGCCGGCAGACTGTTGGAGAAACTTCTGGGCAAAGTACGCCGACTCTTCCGCATTGCCCTCGAGCCCGGCGCACCACGCCCGCATGACCACCAGCTCGCAAAGCTCGCGCCCTTGTCCGGGCAGCGCCATGTCGAGCAGAGTGTCGACCAGCGCCGTCTCGTTTCTGTCGAGCAGGCGCCAGCCGCTTTTTCGCACCCACGAAACGCACCGCTGCTCCGAGTAGAACGTCGAGAGAATCTCCTGCACCCGCCTGACACGGTCGTCCTCGACCAGCTTGGACAGCATCCGCTCCATCATCGTGTCCGTCTTCGCCAGCAGGATGCGCCCCATGTCCGCTTCGTCGATGACCCCCTTGAGGACCTCGAGCTCGAGGGATGGGACCTCGAAGCGCTGCGCTTCGAGGTCGAGGTGCAGAAATCCGTAGTCATCGGCCAGCATCAGCAGTTCCTCGCCCCCGGGCATCGCCCCGAGGGCGTCGAGGTCTCGAAACGTGCCCTGCTCCAGCAGCATCATGGCAAACGCCGCCCGAAACACCGAGTTGGGGAGCTTCTCGCACAGAAACGAGCGCAGGCAGGTCCGGGCAACGTCGGGGCACGCGCCCCAGACGGCAAGCGGCGTCTCGCCGAACAGCCCCGCGCGCGCATCGCGCCAACGCTCGACCCCGTGCACGTGCTCGAGCCCCTCGAGCTCGTCGACCCAGGCATCGTATTCGCGCTGGCTGACAGCAAGGTCACGCGGCCGCACGAGGATGCGCTCCGCCTGCAGGTTTCTCAGGCAGTCGTGCGAGGGCAGGCACGTGACGACGACCTCCGTCCCCGCATACAGCGCCGCGTCTATCTGATCGCTCAACAGCTCCGCACGCTGCTCGTGGAGCCAGGGAAGGTCGTCGAGCACCAGCAGCGTCGGCACATCGGAGCCCGCGAACACCGTGCGGGCGACTCGCCGGTCGTCGAGGCGCGCGATGAAGTCGGGCGTGTTCGCGTCTACCCAATCGACGTGCTTCCCCTTGAAGAGACGATCGGCATACTCGCGCGCCAACTCGGTTTTGCCATAGCCGGACGGCGCGGAAATGATGCGCACGACAGACCTGTCCTGGAGCATCGTCGTAACGAGCCTGTCGCGGTTCACATGACCGCGCCCGTGATCCGGCGTATGCGTGTGCTCGTCCGATGCGACCATGGCCAGCCCTCCTGTCAGCTTCCGATAGCGAAGACGTTTCCCGTCCACTCGAGAAACTGCGTCACGAGCGAGGCGGGCAGCCAGCGCACGGCAAGCGAGACCGCGATGAGGAGCACCCCCACCACCGACAGCGCAAACGAGAGCATTCCCCAGTTGACGCTGCGGCCGGCACCTTTGGCCCTGCCCAGCGACGCGCCTTTGGACGGCGTCTGGCGCAGCGCGCGCAAGCTCTCGAGCAATGCAGGCCGATCGCTCGGCCTTGGCGCCCGTGGAACTGGGATGCTCACCTTTCGACTCCTCGTGACGTAGCAACAATCCGATTTCCAAGCTAAAGGAAAACGAGGCGTCCTGACGAAAAATGAGGGCCGCGTGCGGTGTATCTTTCGCAATACATGTTTTGCCGCACAAACAGGTATTGCGCAGAATATTCTGAGCTCTACATACTGCAGGCGCGAAACGGAGCGCGCCCTCGCAAGCCCGCTATTCGACTGCAGCCTTGAATTCGACCATGTTCTTCCAGAAGCGCTGCGGCATGAGCGACGTGCGCAGCGAGGGGTTGTAGCGCTGGTCGTGGGAGACCGAATCGTAGAAGCGCTTCCACAGTGCCTGGAACTCGCGCTCTTCCTTCGCGCGGTCGTACGACGCGACCTCGTCCGTCAGCACGAGCGTCGTCTTGTGGAGGTCGTATACGCCTGCTATGCCGTGTGCCTCGTCGTAGATGACGAACGGCTGGATGCTGAAGCGCTCGACGAAATGCTCCATCGCAATGGGAAGCACCGCCGCCTTGGGGTTGATGCGGGCAAAGAAGACGCCGTTTTCGAGTTGCTCGAACCTGAGGAACTGATAGACCTTCTCCCTCTCGGAGAGCACGGACGCCGCGAGACGCTCCACGGCTGCCACGCAGGGTACCGACAGGTCGTTGGCAGCGCGGTAGCCCTCGTTCATGCCCTTGACGATGTAGGAGAACAGCTGCATCTCCTTGCCGGGCGCATCGGAGAGAAACGCGGTCTTTACCGTGGTGAAAAACTTCCTGCCCGCGCGCGATGCCAGCCCGACGCGCACGCGTTCCGCACGCGAAAGGTCGGTCTTGACCGAGACGACCTGCTGGCCGAGGCTTGGCTGCGCCATGTGCTCGGTGCAGATCTGCTCGGGGAAGGCGTGCCTGCAGTACGCCTCGAACACCACGGAGAAAAATCCCTCGAGTGTGCCGTCGTAACACAGCATGAGCTGCGCCGGCTCAAGCCTGTACATGCTCTTTGCCCTCCCCTGCTGCCGCAACGAGAAGCGGGTCGAACTGCGGCAAGCCGCTCGGGGTCCTGCCCAGCTTCTGGAGCTCGGCAGGATGCGCCTCCAGGCGCTGCGCGCGGGCACGCTGCAGGAGGATGTCTCCCCCGCGCTTGGCACGGAACGGATCGACATTCGCCTGCTCCACCTCGTCGAACAGGGCAAGTTGCCCCTCCACGAGCTTGCGCCGGCCCTTCCTGCCCGCGCCCGTCGCGCGCGTCGACGCCTCGAGGCTTCTGCGCGCGAGCTCCGGGTCGGCGTCGAAGCCGGGCGCCATGTGCCCAAAGCAGGTGATGAAGTAGCCCGCGCGCTTGAGCGAGACCCCCATGCGCTTGAGCCCGTCAAAGCCGAGACGCCCGCATTTGCGCGCACGGACGATGTGCTGGGCACCCCGCACGCCGATGCCCGGCACGCGCATGAGCTCCTCGAGAGAGGCGGTGTTCACGTCGAGCGGGAACAAGTCCATATGCTGCAGCGCCCAGTTCGCCTTGGGGTCGACGAGCAAGTCGAGGTCGGGATGCTCGGGGCTGAGCAGCTCGTCGGCGGAAAAGCCGTAGAAGCGCAGCAGCCAGTCGGCCTGGTACAGCCGGTGCTCGCGCGTGAGCGGCACCTCGGTGTTGAGCTCGGGAAGGCGGCTGTCGTCGTTGACCGGCAGATAGGCCGAGAAGAACACGCGCTTGAGCGAAACGCTCTGATAGAGCGACTCGGCGAGCTTCAAGATGTGCTGGTCGGTCTCGGGCGTTGCGCCGATGATCATCTGGGTAGACTGCCCGGCGGGCACGAAGCTTTTCACCGACGCAGACAGGTGCCGCCGGCGCGCGAGCTTCCTGTCCTGCTTGCTCTGCTCGATGCCCTCGCACAGCTGGCGCATCGGGCGCACGACAGCCTGCCCCGACTTCTCGGGAGCGAGCAGGTCGAGCGAGCTTTGCGAGGGCAGCTCGATGTTGATGCTCATACGGTCGACGAGAAACCCCAGGCGCTCGAGCAGTTCTGGGGACGCCCCCTGAATCGCCTTGGCGTGGATGTAGCCGCGAAATCCCTCGTCCTCGCGCAGGATGCGCGCCGTCTCGATGATGAGCTCCATCGTGTAGTCGGGGTTCTTGATGACGCCGCTCGACACGAACAGCCCCTCGACGTAGTTGCGCCGGTAGAACTCGACCGTGAGCGTGGCAAGTTCGCGCGGGGTAAACGCCGCGCGGGGAATGTCGTTGGAGCGCCTGTTGACGCAGTAGGCGCAGTCGTAACAGCACACGTTGGTGAGCAGCACCTTGAGCAGCGTGACGCATCTGCCGTCGGCGGTGAAGGCGTGGCAGCAGCCTGCGGCACTCGCCGCGCCCAGCTGTCCTTTCTTTCCGCGCCTGTCGACCCCGCTCGACGTGCACGCAACATCGTACTTTGCCGCATCCGCGAGTATTTCCAGTTTCGCCATCGTGTCCATGCGAACACTATAGCGAACATCTGTTCGATTTTCCAGAGGGCCCTCGCGTTCGCGTACCCGCCTGCACCCGCCCCAGGCGACTGCCCGCGCTACTGTGCGTCAGGGTCCTCGAACAGCGCGGCAGGTGTCGTGTCCAAAGACAGCGCGATGCGGACCATCGTGTCCATGGTCGGAGAGCATGCGCAGCGTTCTATTTTGCTGAGGTGCTGCGAGGAAATGCCAGCCTCTTGCGCGAGGGCTTCCTG
>CACZQA010000266.1 GCA_902783175.1 uncultured Coriobacteriaceae bacterium | reverse complement strand
GCTCCCCGCCGTGCTGTTCACGCTGCAGGAGACGAAGGGGTACTCGGATGACGAGCTGTGCCGCGCGCTCGAGAGCGCGGCGGCGATCGGCTACTTTATCGCGCGCAACGCCACGGTGGCGGGCGCAGAAGGTGGCTGCCAGGCGGAAGTCGGCGCCGCGAGCGCCATGGCAGCGGCAGCGGCCGTCGAGCTTGCTGGGGGAACGCCGCGTATGTGCCTGGATGCCGCGGCAAACGCCATCGCGAACCTGCTCGGGCTCGTGTGCGACCCCGTCGCGGGCCTCGTGCAAGTGCCCTGCCAGAAGCGAAATGCTGCTGCGGCCGCAAATGCGCTGATCAGCGCCGATGCCGCTCTCGCGGGCATCACGAACCTCGTCCCGTTCGACGAGACGGTCGCTGCCATGTACGAGGTGGGGACTGCCCTTCCGTCCGAGCTGCGCGAGACCTCGCTCGGCGGTTTGGCGGCGTGTCCTTCCGCCTGCAGATTCTGCTTATGACACGAGGGGCCGTGGGTATCGTCTCATGTTGACACGAGGGGCCGTGGGTATCGTGTCATTTTTTTCTTGGTGAAGGAGGAAGCCCATGAGGCTGTTTATCGCGATTTCGTTTGAAGAGGACATCGTCGAGCAGATTGCCGAGGTGCAAAGGCGGCTGTGCGAGGCGCTCGAGACGGGCGTTCCCGTGCCTGCGGAGAACATGCACCTCACGCTCGTGTTCCTCGGCGAGATCGACGAAGACGACCTCGTCGCGGTCGAGGATGTGCTCGACGATGTCCAGAGCAGACTGAACTTCGACCTGGTGTTCGACCGTGTCGACACGTTCGGTTCGCACGGCAAGAGCCCCGACAGCACGACGTGGTGGCTCGGCGCGCAGCCGTCCAAGCAACTCGACCACCTGCAGAAAGAGATCGCCGACAAAATGGCCAGGCTCGGCGTGGAGCTCGAGCGCCGCGCGTTCGTTCCGCATGTCACGCTCGTGCGCCATGCCTCGTCGCGTGCCAGGGAGGACGCGGAACAGACGATGCAGGAGCTTGCCGAGAAGCTCTCGGCACATCCCATCACGGCGCGCGTGAACGCATATTGCCTGATGGAGTCGCAACTCACGTCAGAGGGCGCGAAGTACCAGCAAATCTGCAGTTGGGAGTGACCCGCCCCGCGCGAGAAGCGTGGCACTGCCACACATCCCACGGTTCCTGCGCGAGAAGCGTGGCACTGCCACCAATCCCGTGCGTGAATCGCGAGAGCCGCCTGCCCTGCGCCGTAGCTCTCAGCGCACGCCCATGACCAGCATCTCGAAGGCGGCGAGCACGACGAGAAACACGAAGTTGAACGCCTCGAAGCGCGCGAGGAATCTCCCGTTGTGCCCCAGCCCGCTCTTCTGGTACTGACGCAGCGTGATGAGCGTCGCGAGCGAGGAGATGGGCGTCCCGATTCCGCCGATGTTCGCGCCGAGCGCGATGGCGGCCCAATTCCCGCTGAAGTGCGAGACGAGGATCGCAGCAGGCAGGTTGCTGATGACCTGGCTGCTCACGAGCGTTGTCAAAAACACCCCGAACGTTCCGAGCAGCATCTCGAAGAAGCTGCTCACGGCTGGAATGTTCGAGATATTGCCCGTGAACACGAAAAAGAAGACGAACGTCAGGATGAGCGTGTAGTCGGTCTTGGCGAACGCCTGGTGGTCATCAACGCACAGGGCGACGATCACGACCACGGCGCCCAGCAGGTAGTTGACGGCGTTGAGTGTGATGGCGATGCAGATTGCGAACAGCACGAGGTACAGCGCGACGTGCCGCGGGTTCAGCTTGATGCTCTCTGGCTTCGAATAGTGGAACTCGCTTCGCTTGACGCCCAGGCAGCACACCAGTATCAGCACCACCGACACGACGAGCGGCGCTGCCATCGCGAGCACGAACGTCGAGAACTCGACTCCGAACACCGAGAACAGGTAGAGGTTGTGCGGGTTGCCAAACGGCAGCAGCATCCCGCCGAGGTTGGCGGTGAGCGTGATCAAGATGAACGCGAGCGGAACCTCGCGCTCGCGGTTCACCGACTTGAGCAGCACCAACGCGAGCGGGAGCACCGTCAGCAACGTCATGTCGTTCGACAGGACGAGCGAGCAGCCGAGCGTCGCCACGACGAGGGCGACGACGAGCATGCGCGTGCTCTTGGCGTGCTCGGCAATGGAGTGCGCCGTCCATTCGAGCAGACCGCACGAGTCGATTGCCGAGAGCACCGACAGAATGCAGAACAGGCACACGAGCGTGTGCCAGTCGAAGTAGTCGAGGTACGCGGGGGAGGGCGGCACGAAGAACATCGTCGCGAAGGCGGCGATGGCCGATATCACGAGCAGCGGGTTGTGGATGAACGTGCGCTCGGCGGCACGCTCCGCCGCCCGGGCAAGCGTCTCGGCGCGTATCTCCTCGCGGTGCAGCGCCCCGGGCCTCACTTCAGGTCGCCATGCAAGCCCGTGCCGACCATGTGCTCGACGATAGCCGCGCAGTGCCGCGCCGCCTTCTCCTCGAAGACGGGGTAGGCCTCGGGCTCGGAGCCGTCGGCGTTGTCGCTGATCGCGCGCACGATGACGAACGGCAGGCCGTTGATGGAGCATGCCTGCGCTATCGCCGCGCCCTCCATCTCGCAGCACGCGGCGTCGAACACCTCGCGTATGCGCTCTTTTGTCTGCGGGCGGTACACGAACTGATCTCCGCTCGCGATGCGCCCGGCAAGCGCCGCGACCTCGGGCGCTGCCGCATGGACCGCTGCCAGCGCGGCCTCGCGCAGCATCTCGTCGGCCTCGAACGCCGCCTGCATGCCCGGCACCTGGCCTGCGGCATACCCGAGGTTCTCCACGTCCACGTCGTGGTGGACGGCATCGGTCGAGACGACGATGTCGCCGACGGTCAGTCCCTCGGCGAGCGCGCCGCCCACGCCGGTGTTGATGACGTGCGTCACCTCGAAGCGGTCGGTGAGCAGCTGCACGCAGCATGCCGCGTTGACCTTGCCGACGCCGCTCCGCACGACGACGACGGGCGTCTGGCCGAGCGTGCCCTCGAAAAACTCCATGCCCGCGCATCCCGTGGCCCTCTCAGACCCGATGGCGTGCTTGAGCTGCTCGATCTCGACTTCCATGGCGCCGATGATCCCGATTTTCATGATGTGGTCCCGATTCTTTTTTTGCTGTCTGTCTTCTGCATCCATACTAGCGCATCCGCACCGCGCCCTCCGCGTGCGGGATGCCCTGTACCTGCTCCTAGCTCGCGCGTCCCGCGCGCTTGCGCAGCGAGTTTTCGACGAACTGCGGTACCTGGGCGAGCATGACCGCGGCGAACACGAGCGCGCAGCCGAG
>CACZQA010000265.1 GCA_902783175.1 uncultured Coriobacteriaceae bacterium | reverse complement strand
CATGAGGCGCTCCTTGCTCGCGTAGAGCTGGTAGCCCTCGCACGGGAAGAAGAGCACGTACACCGGCTGGTCGTAGACGACGTCGGCGTGGACGTAGAGGTTGCCCTCGCCGGAGAGCTGCTTGTGCACGCCTTGCGCCATGCTGGATGCCGCGCCGACGTAGACGTCGCGGTAGGCGCTGAGGTCGCCGTCTTGCGGCTCGGGGTCGAAGGCGAGGATCGCATAGCAGCCAGGGCCGCTCACCTGCGCGAGCGCGGGGTTGCCGTCTTCGCCAAAGTGCTGCTCGAACTCGGCTGCCGTGCAGCGCCACGTCGCCTTGGAAAGCGTCGCCTCGATGGTGCGCTGGCGCTCGGCAGCCAGCGCGTCGTGCTTGCGGTGGAGCCGGTACGTGTGCGCGACCTTGTGGCGGTGCACGAAATGAGCCACCGTTGCCGCCGCAAGACCCGCGGCGAGGACCCCGCCCACGATGCCGGCCGCAAGCGAGTGCTCGCGGATGGTCTGGGGCGTTACGCGCTTGACGCGGCTGATGGCGCAGCTCGCCGCACCGGGCACCTTCTCGAGGGCAGTGCGCGCCGCGGGCACGACGAGCGGGCGGAGCTCGTCTGCGGCCCTCCCCACGTACTGGGCGGCGCGAACGACTGACTGTGCGTTGTCCTGCAGACTTGCGACCTGAGGCAGTTCCATGGTTCCTCCAGCTCTCGGGGTTTGCTTCGTTTTACGACCATCTTAGCAGCAGCCCCCGGGCACCGTCTGGCAATCGAATGCATTACGAACAGTTTCACCACAGAAAACTCGCGGTAGAATCTATATGCGACAAGGAATATTTTGGAGGGATACCGTGTCTGACAACCGTTTTTCGTGGATACCTGCCTACAAGGCAATCGCGGATGCCGTGATAAAGCTCGAGGCCAACCCGGAAAAACTCAATGATCTCTACGTCGACATCACCGGCGCAGACGACCGTGCGGCTATCGACCCGTTCACGTTTTTCACCGCGTTCAACCGGGGCATGATCGCCGTCGACCGCCGCAGCATGGTGCGCAGCATCATGCGCACGCTCAACGTCGAGGCGCCCGTGCCCACCGATTTCATCGGCATTCCCACGGCAAACCACGAGCTGTGGCAGTACTTCGACAACACCGAGCAGGCGGCACGGGACTGCTGGGATTTGGCAAAGGTCGCGATCGAGCTTGCCGACAACCCCAACACCGAGACCGCCGGGCGCTTCTGCGAGCTGTTCGACAAGGTCCACCTTCAGGAAAACGTCACCAAGGCGCGCCTGACCCGCACGCTGTACTGGATGAGGCCCGAGGCGTTCTTGCCGTTCGGCGAGAAGTCCCGCGAGTTTCTGCACAGCAGGTTCGGCATCCAGACGCCGGTCATCATGAAGGGCGCGCAGTACCTGCGCCTGCTCGACGAGGTCGAGGCGGTTGCCGACGACCCGTTCTACCTTCTGAGCGCCCGTGCCTACCACGCCGCAGGCGACAAGACCTGGTGGCCCGACCTGCGCGACTACGACCCGGACATGAGCATCCACCAGTGGATGGTGCTGCTGAGCGACCCGGAGATCACCCCCGAGGAGGTACGCCGCGTGCTCGAGCGCATCCACGCCGCAGGCGACGAGGCGACGCTCGACGAGCTGGCTGACGACCGCGGCCACGACCGCGACTACTACGGCGACATGCTGCGCGGGTATTCGCGCACCGCAGCCCGAGAGATGGGACGCTCCAACTACCGTGGCTCGTGGTGGACCTTCGTGTTCTTCGGCAAGAACGCCGAAGAGGAGCGCAAGGGCGACTACATCTGGAAGCTCAGGCCCGAGATTGCAGACGCGCTCGACGAGCTTGACGAGCAGGAAAGCCAGCGGGATTAAGCGACTGACGCGAATTTTCGCGCGCAGGACATCCACGCTGCAGATAAACGAAAAGCGCCCCCTTCCAGGGGCGCTTTTTCATGCCTCGATGGCACCGTCGATACCTGAGCCGAGTCGCCGTGATATCGATCTGCTCGATTGCGCAGAAGCATTGCTTCGATTCGAGTGCTGTTGCTGCGTGTCGTTTTGCCGTGTGAGTGGCGCGTTTGCGTGATGCGTTTCACTCGGTGCATCGATGACAGTAAGCTTAGGGGGCACATATGGTGAAACTGCGAAGACGGCCCGTGCTCCACGAGCCCTCCAAGATTTCTTTACCAGACGGCCAAATCTGGCCGCCTCGCACCTGTATGCTTTCCTGTGGACAACCGCACGCCGAGGAGGCCTCATGACACGCTACGATTTCGACCAGCTCCACGACCGGAAGAACACGAGCTCCATCAAGTACGATGCGGCCCCGCTCCTGGGCAAGAAGGAAGGGCTTCTCCCCCTGTGGGTCGCGGACATGGACTTCCCCACGGCGCAGCCCGTCATCGACGCGCTGGTCGAGCGAGCGAGAAACGGCATCTTCGGATACGAGTTTGCCTCCCCCGCCTACTTTGCCGCCGTGCAGGGGTGGATGTTCGACCACTTCGGCTGGGAGACGGACTGGAAGTGGATTGTGCGGACCCCGGGCGTCGTCGCGGCGCTTGCCACGGCGGTGCGCGCCTTCACCAAGCCGGGAGATGCCGTGCTCGTCCAGCCGCCCGTCTACTACCCGTTCTTCTCCGACGTCACGCAAAACGGCCGCGCGCTCGTCACCTCGCCGCTCGTCTACGAGGACGGCCGCTACCGCATGGATTTCGACGACTTCGAGCGCAAGGTCGCAGATAACGGGGTCAAGCTCTTCTTGCTGTGCAACCCGCACAACCCCGTGGGACGCGCCTGGACGCGCGGCGAGCTCGAGCGCGTGGCGGAAATCTGCGGGCGCCACGGCGTGATCGTCGCATCCGACGAGATACACGAGGATTTTGCGCGTCCCGGACACGAGCATGTGGTGTACGCAAGCGTCAGCGAGAGCGCCGCGAGAAGCTGCATCGTCTGCACCGCCCCCTCCAAGACGTTCAACCTGGCGGGCCTTCAGACCTCGAACGTGTTCATACCCAACCCGACGCTGCGGAAGCGCTTCAAAGCCGAGTACAAGAGCGGTGGACTCGACGAGGCCAACGCGTTCGGACTTGTCGCCGCGCAGGCTGCCTACGAGCACGGGGCAGACTGGCTCGCGCAGCTCAAGAGCTACCTCGAGGACAACCTCGCGTTTGTGCGGGAGTTCCTGGACACGCGGCTGCCGATGCTCAAGCTGGTGGAGCCCGAGAGCACCTACCTGCTCTGGATCGACTGCTCGGCGCTCGGCCTGAACGACGACGAGCTGCAGCAGCTCATCGAGGACGAGGCCGGTTTGTGGCTCGACATGGGCACGATGTTCGGCGAAGAGGGGTCGGGCTTCGTGCGCGTGAACATCGCCTGCCCGCGCTCCACGCTCGAGCGGGCCTTCACCGCCCTCGCCCGCGCGCTGCCATCAGAAAAATGACACGATACCCACGGCCCCTCGTGCCAGGTTAGACTGCGTAGCGCTTCTTCATGCTGTGGAGCAAGACGCGGCCCTTGCCCTCGACGGCCTCGTCTGTGCCGAGGTCGTCAATCT
>CACZQA010000264.1 GCA_902783175.1 uncultured Coriobacteriaceae bacterium | reverse complement strand
CGACGAAAACGCGCTCGATGCCGCCATCAGAGGGGGTCTTGCCGACGGCACGAAGAAGTCCGCGCTCGCCAAGCAGCTCTCCCGCGAGTTCGGCGTCTCCAAGAACGAGCTCTATGCGCGCATGCTCGAGATGGAGTGAGCCAGTGCACAAGAAGAAATTATTCTCAATAAACTATAGACACAGTAAAGAATAATATGTACTATGTCCTTGTTACTCCTCTCGAGTCGATAGGCTCACGTAACACCGGGATCAGGTCCCCAACCTGTTCTCAGCCTTTCTCCCCAAAGGCATCTCTCTCTGCATCGAGGCGCCCGGACAGTTCTACTGCCCGGGCGCCTCGCATTTTCCTGAAAAATAGCCGGAAAAAAGATAGGTACCCCGACGCTGGGATGGGACGTCGGGGCACTGGGGTGACGTTCGAAGGGGGTTGGGATGTGTATGGGGAGAGGAGTTGAACCCGACCTCCGAACATGCGAACAAGATACAGGCGGTACCTGAAAATAACCTTAAAAGATTGTTAAGGATTTATGTTTCAGTCAGTCCGATAGGGGAAGCGCAGTTCGATCTCAACATGCGCACCGGGCTCGAGCCGGGCGAGCTCGGCGGGTTTTTTCTCGACGTAGGCATCTGCCTCGTCGAGCTGCAGCAAGTTGTGGTGCTTACTCCCGGGGAGCGGCTTGACCGAGAGCCCGTCTGCCTCGTACTCGACCTTGACGGGCCTAATCGCGAAGAAGTCCGGCGACACCTTCTTGCGCGGCGCGCCGCCTGGCTTTTCCGGCTTGCCGTGAGCGCCGCCGAGCGGCTGCGCGAGCGTCGCCGTCGCCGTGGTGAACTCGACGACGTGCCCGTACAAGAAGTAGTCGACGAGCGGCTTGAGGTACCAGTCCGAGGTGATCTCGCATCCTGCGGGGGGACCCGAGATGCCGAGGACAGGGGTGCCGTTCACCTGCGAGGCACTCGTGTGATGTCCGGGGCCGTGGTTGGTCTCGTGGCAGAAGACCGTGCCGATCTCTTCCAAGATCTCCATCGTGAAGTCCTTCGCGCCCTTGGAAGAGCCCGCATTGATGGCGACGATGTCCGCCTTTTCCGATGCGTCGAGTATGGCCGCCTTGATCTGATCCCAGTCGTCCGGCAGGCACGGGTAGATGACCGGCTCGGCTCCCCAGAGCCTGAGCTTTTGCTCGAGCAAGATGCCGTTGGACTCGTAGGCCTTGCCGGCGGGAAGCTCGCATCCCATCTCGACGAGCTCGTCGCCCGTGGGGATGAAAGCGACCCTCGGCTTGGCGACGACCTCGACTTCGGTATAGCCGCACATGGCGAGGGCGGAGATCTTCGTCGGCGTGAGGCGCGTGCGGGCGGGGAGCAGCAGCTCGCCTTTGGCGAAGGTCGAGCCGGGCTGGTTGCAGCTCGCCCCACGCTGCGAAGGCGTCGCCTTCAGGGCGACGAGCGTGCCGGCATCGTCGAATTCGACTTGCTCGATGGCGATGGCGGTATCGAACCCCGCCGGCATTGCGGTCCCGGTGTTTGCCCAGGCGTAATCGCTTCCGAAGGTCCACGCCGAGACGTCTGGCATGCCGTCGACAAAGTCGTCGAAGTGCACGGCGATGCCGTCCATCTGGGAGCACAGCGCGCTGGGGATATCGTAGCGGGAGGTAAGAGCCGTCGCCGTGACGCGTCCGCAGGCGCTGTGCAGGTCTACGAGCTCGGTGCGTGGGGCAAATTCGCTGACCTCGATGAGCTTCTCGATGGCCTGCTCGCGCGTGAGCTGGATGTGCTTTGAATGGTCGCGCATGAAGCATCCTTCCATAGAAAGAATATATACGGCTTAGTATAAATCGTCGCCTGTTGGATTTCACACGGTAAGTTCTATAATCGAAGCCCGCGTGCGCCGCACGCAAGACATCATTCGTCTGATCAAAGGAATCCGCATGTCCAAAGAACCGTTCTACGTGACGACCCCCATCTACTATGTGAACGGCGTGCCCCACATCGGCACGGCGTACACGACCATCGCCGCCGACACCGTCGCGCGCTGGCAGCGCATGGACAACCACGACGTCTGGTTCTTGACGGGTATGGACGAGCACGGCCAGAAGGTCGCCCAGTCTGCGCAGGAGCACGGCATGACGCCCCAGGAGTGGTGCGACAGCCAGGTCCCGCAGTTCACGGACCTCTGGAAAGAGCTCAACATCTCCAACAACGACTTCATCCGCACGACGCAAGAGCGCCACACGCGCGGCGTCCAGCAGTTCATGCAGGACCTCTACGACAAGGGCTACCTCTACAAGAGCACCTACCAGGGCTACTACTGCACCCCGTGCGAAACGCAGTGGGCAAAAAGCGACCTGACCGAAGACGGCAAGTGCCCCACCTGCGGCCGTGACGTCGACTTCATCGAGGAGGAGAACTGGTTTTTCAAGCTCTCCGAGTTTGGAGACAAGCTCCTTGCCTACTATGACGAGCATCCCAAGTTCATTCGCCCGAAGATTCGCGAAAACGAGATCCGCTCGTTCATCGAAAGCGGCATGCACGACCTGTCGGTGAGCCGCACGACCTTCGACTGGGGCGTTCCGCTGCCGTTCGACTCCAAACACGTCACCTACGTGTGGGTGGATGCCCTCATCAACTACATCACGGCGCTCGGCTACGGCTCCGACGACCTGAGCAAGTACGACAGGTTCTGGCCGGCAAACTTCCACTTTGTCGGCAAGGACATCATTCGCTTCCACTGCGTGATCTGGCCGGCGATGCTCATGGCGGCGGGACTTCCCATCCCCGAGCACGTGTTCGCACATGGCTTTCTCATGGCGGCGGATGGCTCGAAAATGTCCAAGTCTAAGGGCAATGCCCTGTACCCGCGCGAGCTCATCGACCGCTACGGCGTGGATGCGTATCGCTACTACTTCATGAGCGACGTCACCTTTGGCGCTGACGGCAACATCGGGCACGACCGCATCACGCAGGTGTACAACGCCGATCTGGCAAACAGCTACGGCAATCTCTTCAGTCGCGTGAGCAACATGACCATCAAGTACTTCGACGGCAAGGTCCCTG
>CACZQA010000263.1 GCA_902783175.1 uncultured Coriobacteriaceae bacterium | reverse complement strand
CGCCGCCACCGACGGCCCGATGGCTCAGACCCGCGAGCACATCCTGCTCGCCCGTCAGGTCGGCGTTCCCTACATCGTCGTCTTCCTGAACAAGTGCGATGCTGTCGACGATGAGGAGCTCCTCGACCTCGTCGAGATGGAGACTCGCGACCTCCTCACCGAGTACGGCTTCCCCGGAGACGACACCCCGATCATCCGCGGTTCTGCACTCAAGGCTCTCGAGGGCGATCCCAAGTGGCAGGAGAAGATCTGGGAGCTCATGGACACCATCGATGAGTACATCCCCACTCCCGACCGCGACGTCGACAAGCCGTTCCTGATGGCTGTCGAGGACGTCTTCACCATCACCGGCCGCGGCACTGTTGCCACGGGTCGTGTCGAGCGCGGCGTCTGCAAGGTCAACGACGAGGTCGAGATTGTCGGCATCAAGGACACCCAGAAGACCGTCGTTACCGGCGTCGAGATGTTCCGCAAGCTGCTCGACGAGGCTGAGGCTGGCGACAACGTCGGTCTGCTGCTCCGCGGCATCAAGCGCGAGGACATCGAGCGTGGCCAGGTCGTGTGCAAGCCGGGTTCCGTTACCCCGCACAAGATCTTCAAGGGCCAGGTCTATGTCCTGACCAAGGATGAGGGTGGCCGTCACACGCCGTTCTTCACCAACTATCGTCCGCAGTTCTACTTCCGCACGACCGACATCACGGGTACCGTTACCCTGCCTGAGGGCGTCGAGATGGTTATGCCTGGCGACAACGTTGAGATCAAGGGCGAGCTGAAACACCCGGTCGCAATGGAGGAAGGCCTCCGCTTCGCAATCCGTGAGGGTGGCCGCACCGTTGGTTCTGGCCGCGTTACCGAGATCATCGAGTAACTCAGCTGAGTGTTAATTCGCAGCAATGCCCGGCGGTTTATCGCCGCCGGGCCTGCTTGCTGCTTTAGGAGGATTTACATGCGCACGTTGGTCACTTTGGCCTGCACCGAGTGCAAGCGCCGCAATTACACGACCAAGAAAAACAAGCAGAACAATCCTGAGCGCATCGAGCTCAAGAAGTACTGCCGTTGGTGTGGTCATCACACGCTTCATCGCGAGACTCGCTAAGTGTGATACGCTTCATCAAGCGAAGTTTGTAGGCACAGGCCAGTAGCTCTAATTGGTAGAGCGCCGGTCTCCAAAACCGGATGTTGGGGGTTCGAGTCCCTCCTGGCCTGCCAGAAATTTTTCAATGCCAGTCAAACTTTTGATTGGCATTTTTTAACGAGGCGACATTTCGCCCTGGTTCGATCGGACTGAGATGGCTCAGAGGAAACACAAAAAAAGAAAACAGCACACCAAGTCCAAATCTGCTGCAAGCCAGCAGATTCTTGCGTCTGAGGAAGTTTCTCAGAAGGCAGACGAAAAGAAGAAGGGCTTCTTCTCCAAAGACAAGTCCGCAAAGGCTGTCGAGAAGAAGAAAGAGGCCAAGCCTGCCAAGGGCGCAAACGGCAAGCCTGCCAAGCCCGGTACCTGGACGCGCTTCAAGAACTACGTGAAGGCGGTCCGTACCGAGATGCAGCGCGTCGTCTGGCCGACTCGCCCCGAGCTCGTCAACGCGAGCCTTATCGTCATCGGCGCAATCGTTTTCTTCGGAGTGTTCATCGCCATCATCGACAATGTCATCATTTTGCCGCTGAGCTGGATTTCTTCTTTGGGAGCATAAACAGATATGGGTAGAAAATGGTACGTAGTTCATACCTATTCTGGGTATGAGAACAAGGTCAAGACGAACATCGAGCACCTCAAGGAAACGCAGGGTCTCGAGGAGAACATCTTCGACATCTTGATTCCCACCGAAGAGGTCACCGAGCTCAAGGAAGGCGGCCGTCGCGTCACCTCCGAGAAGAAGGTCCTTCCCGGGTATGTTTTGATTCGCGCCAACATGGACGCGCGCACGCAGGTCGCCATTCGCAACACGCCTGGCGTCACTGGCTTCGTCGGTTCTGAAGGCCAGCCCGAGCCGCTGACGCGCGAGGAGTTCAACAAGCTCACCAAGCGCGTGAGTCCCGAGCGTCCCAAGAAGACGACTACCGACCTCACCGAGGGGCAGGTCGTCAAGGTCGTCAGCGGACCTCTTGCCGATTTCGATGGCACGGTGTCCGAGGTCAACGCAGAGGCCGGCAAGGTCAAGGTTCTCGTCTCCATCTTTGGCCGCGAGACTCCTGTCGAGCTTGGCTTTGACCAGGTGGCAAAGATCTAAGTTTGGAAGAAATGCGCAAACCTCCGTGCCTCTATGTGGATGAGGGCTTCTCACGGGGTTTCGTGCTTTTCATATAGAGCATCAACAAGTACCGCGTTTACAGTAAGGAACAGCAATGGCTAAGAAGAATAAAGAGGTCGCAGGCTTTATCAAGCTGCAGATCCCTGCTGGTCAGGCTAACCCGGCTCCGCCAGTAGGCCCCGCTCTCGGCGCCCAAGGCGTCAACATCATGCAGTTCTGCCAGGCATTCAACGCCGCCACGCAGGACAAGGGTAACACCATCATCCCGGTCGAGATCACGGTCTACGAAGACAAGACCTTCGACTTCGTCTGCAAGACCCCGCCGGCGGCAGTCCTCATCAAAGAGGCGCTGCACCTCAAGTCCGGTTCTGCGGTCCCGCAGTCTGACAAGGTCGGCACGCTCACCAAAGAGCAGCTCCAGCAGATCGCAGAGACCAAGCTGCCCGACCTGAACGCGAACGACATCCACGCCGCGATGAAGATCGTCGCCGGCACTGCCCGTTCCATGGGCGTCCTCATCGAAGAGGGTGCGCTCGACTAGCAATCAGCAATGCGCAGCGCATTGCTCGTCTACGTGGGAGAGCCAAAGGCTCGTATGTACCACAAGGAGGTTATTTCATGGCTAAGCACGGCAAGAAGTACCAGGCAGCCCTCGAGAAGGTCGAGGCTGACAAGTTCTACACCCCGATGGAGGCTGCAAAGCTCGCCAAGGAGATTTCCACGGCGAACTTCGACGAGAGCGTCGAGGCCCATTTCCGTCTGAACGTCGACACCCGTCAGGCAGATCAGCAGGTCCGCGGCTCCATCTCGCTGCCCAACGGCACCGGCAAGACCGTCCGCGTCGCCGTCTTTGCTGAGGGCGACAAGGCCAAGGAGGCAGAGGAGGCCGGTGCTGACGTCGTCGGTTCTGACGACCTCGTTGCCGATATCCAGGCTGGCAACATCAACTTCGACGCTGCCATCGCCACGCCGGACATGATGTCCAAGGTCGGCCGCCTCGGCAAGATCCTCGGCCCGCGCGGCATGATGCCCAACCCCAAGCTCGGCACCGTCACCCCCGACGTCGCCAAGGCTGTCAAGGAGGTCAAGGGCGGCAAGGTCGAGTACCGCGCAGACCGTTACGGTATCTGCCATGTCACCATTGGCAAGGTCTCCTTTGAGGCTACCGCACTCGCAGAGAACTACGGCGCGCTCTACGACGAGATCCTTCGCGTGAAGCCGTCCTCTGTTAAGGGCCGCTATGTCAAGTCCGTCACCTTCTCCACGACGATGGGCCCTGGCATTCCGGTTGCCACCGACATTACCAGGGAATACACGGCAGAATAAGTTTTACTTGCCATAAAGCCCAAACTGTTCTATCATCACTGCGCTCGTCTTATG
>CACZQA010000262.1 GCA_902783175.1 uncultured Coriobacteriaceae bacterium | reverse complement strand
CGGTGTCCACGTCGCCGACCATCTGACCGTCGACGAAGTTGATCCCCACGTCCAAGACAGCCTGCCCGGGCGCAAAGTACGCGGCATCGAGCAGCCTGGCGTGGCCGACGCACGCGATGACGATGTCCGCACCGCGCGTGAGCTCCGCGAGGTCGGACGTATGCGAGTGCGCGATCGAGACCGTCGCGTTCCTGTCGAGCGCGAGCATCGCCACGGGCTTGCCGATGACGAGGCTCCTCCCGACGACCACGACGCGCGCGCTGTCGAGGGCGATGCCGTAATGGTCGAGCACCTCGATGCACGCCTGCGCAGTGCAGGGTGAAAAGCCCTCTCCCGTGCCGGTGAAAACGCCGGTCAGCGAAGCGGGCGTTGCCGCATCCACGTCCTTTGCGGGAGAGATTGCCTCGCAGGCGCCCTTCTCGTCGAGCTGCGCCGGAAGCGGGCGGAACAGCAAGATGCCGTGGACCCGCGCATCGTCGTTGAGCGCGGCAATCTCTGCGAGCAGCGCCTCTTGGTCGGCCCGCTCGTCGAGCACGACGCTCCGCACCTCGATGCCGACCTTCTCCGCGCGCCGCATGACGCTGCGCTCGTACGCCACATCGTCGGGCCGCTCGCCCACGCGCACGATGCCGAGCATCGGGACGACGCCGCGTCCTCGCAGTGCCTGCGCCCGCTCGCGAGTCTTCCCGTCGAGCGCCTGCGCGACCGGGGCGCCCTTCAGCAGCTGCGCGCTCATGATTCCACGATCCTCTTCTTGACGGCGGCAAAGACGGCGTCGGCGCGCGGGCTGTACTTGTCCACGAGGAGCTGCGCTTCCGCCTCCGCAAACTTCACGTACTCGGCGTCCTTGATCAGACGGGTATTGCTCAGCACCGTGAGCTGGGCCGAGACGAGTGCCGCCTTGCAGGTGATGACGCCGCAGCCGACATCGCTCACGACGCTGATCGGGCATTTGTCGACGAGCTGTTCGTGCAGCGTGATGACCTCGGCACACGCGCGCATGATCTGCAGCGGGACGTCCGCGCAGTCGCGCAGTCGCTCGTCCACCATGATGTCGCGGTACACCTTGTCGGGGCCAGACTCCTTGGGGAGCTTGTAAGTCTCGAACAGCGTCTGGAACACGAGGGCATCGCGCTCGACCAGGTCGAGAAGGCGCTTTTGCAGAGCCGTGGCCTTGGCGTACACCGTCTCGACGCTCTGGTTGACCGACTCGTACTCGGGCTTTCCCACCGTGATGGCGTTCACCATGTTGCTGAGCCCCGCGCCGATGGCTCCCACGAGCGATGCCGCGCCGCCTCCACCGGGCGTCGGAGCCGCCGAGCCCAACATCTCGACGAACTCAGTGCAGGTCAGATCCGTCATTACCGTCATGCTCTCTCCCCCAGTCGGTCTTCTCGCCGCAAGGCGCGGCGTGCAAAAAGTGCCAGCCGCATCAGACAGGTGCGGCTGGCACTCGAAACTGCGCCGTCCCTATTCTAGAACAGGCCGGAGATCACGCCATCGTCGTCGACGTCGATCCTCTCGGCACTCGGGCGCTTGGGCAGGCCCGGCATCGTCAGGATGCTGCCCGTCAACGCGACGATGAAGCCCGCGCCCGCAGAGACGTTGAGCTCGCGGACGGTGATCTTGAAGCCCTTGGGGGCGCCGAGCAGCGTCTGGTCGTCGCTGAAGGAGTACTGCGTCTTGGCGACGCAGATGGGCATGTCGCCAAACCCGAGCTCTTCGAGCTTCTTTGCCTGCGCCTGCGCGGCTGGCGTCAGGACGGCGCCGTCGGCGTGGTAGATGCGCTTTGCGATGGTGTCGAGCTTCTCGGCAATGGAGGCCTTGAGCGGGTAGGCGAACTCGAAGTCGTTAGGCTCCTCGCACAGGCGGATGACCTCGCGTGCGAGCGCCTTGCCGCCCTCGCCGCCCTTAGCCCAGACCTCGGAGAGCGCGACGTTCACGCCGAGCTCGCGGCACTTGTCCTCGACGAGCTTGAGCTCGGCGGGGGTGTCGGTCGGGAAGGCGTTGATCGCCACGACCGCCGGGAGCTTGTAGACGTTCGTGATGTTGTCGACGTGCTGAAGCAGGTTGGGAAGG
The DNA here is from genome assembly GCA_902783175.1 of uncultured Coriobacteriaceae bacterium. Classification (GTDB taxonomy): domain Bacteria; phylum Actinomycetota; class Coriobacteriia; order Coriobacteriales; family QAMH01; genus CACZQA01. The sequence continues at coordinate 129 of CACZQA010000262.1, read as the reverse complement.
CCCGCCTCGAGTGCCTTCAGGTCCTCCTTGTTGAGGGCGTCGAGCGCCGCGCCGCCGTGGTGCTTGAGCGCGCGGACGGTCGCGACGATGACGACCGCGTCCGGGGTGAGGCCCGCCATGCGGCACTTG
>CACZQA010000261.1 GCA_902783175.1 uncultured Coriobacteriaceae bacterium | reverse complement strand
GGTTTCAAGGGTATTGGCAAGGGCATCGCGCTGCAGCTCGCTCGCGAGGGTGCGATTCCTGTGGTCTTGAACCGCAAGGACGGCGTCGAGGATGAGTTCCGCGCCGAGATCTCCGAGATTACCAAGACGTTCGAGATGTACTACATTGACCTCAACGACACCAACGCCATCAAGCCTATCGTTGAGGATGTCTACAAGAAGTACGGCCACATCGACGGCGTCGTGAACAACGCCGGTCGCAACGACAACCTCGAGCTCGAGACCACGAGCTGGCAGGACTTCGAGAAGTCCCTGCACGGCAACCTGACCCACTACTTCGAGCTTGTCCATGAGACCTGCCCGTACCTCAAGGAGTCCAAGGGCTCTATCGTGAACATCGCCTCCAAGGTCGCCCTCACCGGCCAGGGCAAGACGACCGCCTATGCCGCCGCCAAGGGAGCCATTCTCGGCCTCACCCGCGAGTGGGCCGCCGCTCTCGTCCACGATTCTGTGCGCGTCAACGCCATCGTCGTCGCCGAGGCCTGGACGCCGCTGTACGCCAACTGGATCAAGACCTTCGGCGACGAGGAGGCTCAGCAGAAGCGTCTGTCCCTCATCACCGACCGCATCCCGCTCGAGCACCACATGACCTCCACCGAGGAGATTGCGGACACCGCGTGCTTCCTGCTTTCCGACCGCTCCAGCCACACTACCGGCCAGTGGTGCAACGTCGACGGCGGTTACGTCAACCTCGACCGCGCGCTTGACTAGGCCGCGGTTCGAAAAGAGGGCTTTCAAATGTCTGATTCCGCCAAGAAAGCGGGCTCGGAGGGCTCCGCGGCAACCGTCGCCATCGTCCTCGTGACCTCGCTGTTCTTCGTCTGGGGCCTGACCATGAACCTGGTCAACGCCCTTAACAGCCCCATGGCCAACTATCTGGAGCTGTCCGGCACCGAGGCGAGCCTGCTGCAGGTCGCCTACTATGGCGCTTACTTCGTGATGGCCATCCCGGCCTCCATCGTGGCCAAGAAGTTTGGCTACAAGGGCGGCGTCATCATGGGCCTCGCCCTGTTCGTGCTCGGCTCGCTCATCACCGTGCCCGCCACCAACGTGGCTTCCTACGGCATGTTCCTGCTTGCCATGTTCGTGATCGCCGCCGGTGCATCGACGCTCGAGACCAACTGCAACCCTTACATCACCAAGCTCGGCGACGAGCAGCACGGGTCCATGCGCCTGAACCTCGCCCAGTCCTTCAACGGTGTGGGCAACATCGTGGGGCCACTCATCCTCTCGCAGTTCCTCGGCACCACCATCGCCGCCGGCGACCCCGGCTTTGCCGATGCCAAGCTGTCGTTCCTCTCCAGCACGCGCGGCATGTACATCGTCATCGCCGTCGTGCTTGCTATCTTCCTCTTCGTGAAGCTCCCGACGCCTCCCGGTGAGGAGGAGGCGGCGGCGAACGCTTCTGCCGAGAAGGTTTCCTTCGGGTCCATGCACAAGCGCCCGTACTTTGCCTAGGCGTACTCGCCGAGTTCATCTTCATCGGCCTGCAGGTCGCCGGCATGTCGCTGTTCTCCACTTTTGCCATGCAGCAGTGGCCTGGCATGACCGCCGGCACCGCCGCGGCGTACCTCTCGATTCTGTCGCTGCTGTTCACTGTGGGCCGCTTCGTCTCCACGCCGATCGTGGCCAAGGTCGACCCCGGTAAGCTCCTGGGCGTCTATATGACCGTCTCCGCAGTCCTGTTCTTCGTCGCGTTCCTCGGCCTTGGTCCGGTTTCCGTCGTCGCGATGATCGTGTCGTACCTGTTCGTCTCCATCGGCTACCCGGTCGTCTTCTCGCTCACGCTCACGGGCTTCCAGGGCTCTGCCGTCAAGACCGGCTCTTCCGCGCTTGTCATGTCCATCGTGGGCGCGGCACTGATCCCGCTCCTCATGAGCGCCGTCGCCGATGCCGCCGGAATCAACATCGCCCTGCTCATGGCGGTTCCTGGCTTCCTGTACGTCGCCTGGTACGGCCTGTTCGGCAGCAAGCTTGGTCTGGAAAGGAAGTAGTCATCATGGCTCTTAAAGTAATCGATTCCCACTTCCATGTCTGGAACCTGGACACCCAGAGCCTCCCTTGGCTCGAGGGCACGGACGGCACGATCACGCACACCTATACCACCAAGGACCTTGAGGCCGAGTACGCGCGTCAGGCGGGCGTTGAGTTCGTCGGCGGCGTGTACGTTGAGGTCGACTGTGCCGACCACGAGGCTGAGGACAAGATCGCCTACGACATCAAGTCCGCCGATCCCAAGATGCTCGCCTGCATGCTCCGTAGCGACGTTTCGCCTTGTATGCGCGTCCCTGCTTTTGCCGCGGGCATCCGCGAGCCGCTCCACATCGATTCCGAGCCTAAGGGCCGTTGCCTCGAGCCTAGCTTTATCGAGGGGCTTCACACCTTGGCAAAGAAGGGCCTGCCTTTTGAGTCCTGCAATCGCGTGGATGAGCTCGAGGACGCCTACGAGGCGTTTGCCCAGGCGCCTGAGGAGACCGTCATCCTGAACCACCTCGGCAACGTCGAGGCGCTGACGCCCGAGTGGAAAGACGTCATGAAAAAGTTCGCGAGCCTGCCGAACCTCTACATGAAGGTCTCGGGTTATCCCACCGCAGACAAGCAGTTCGTCTCGGAGCTGCTCAAGTTCGTCCGCGCGACGTTCGATCCGCGCAAGCTTCTCTACGCGTCCAACTGGCCGGTCGTTAAGCTCTACTCCAGCTTTGACGAGCACTTCCAGATCCTGCGCGACGAGTTTGGCGAAGACGAGAACTCTTTCATGAACAATGCAATTGATGCCTACAGGCTTAAACTTTAAATAGTTATTTCTGATCTACGGGGCTTGCCCCAGAAAGAGAGCCAACTATGTTTGAGGGAGTTTTTTGCCCCTCCATCACCATTACCGACGACGAGGGCAAGATCGACTT
>CACZQA010000260.1 GCA_902783175.1 uncultured Coriobacteriaceae bacterium | reverse complement strand
GGCGATATGACCGACTTTGGCCAGACGGCAGCGGCCGTCCGCCCCAACGCGTAGCCATCACGTCATTCGAAGGAGAAAGCAGATGCAGATTCCCACCAGACTCACCATCGCGTGGCTGCGCCATGCCTACGAAAGCGGCTCTGCCACCCCGCGCGAGGTCGTGGCTCGCATACTCGAGCGCTGCGCGGATACAGTCGACTACAATGTCTGGATCGCCCCGCCGTCCGAGCAGGCGCTCGAGCCCTACCTCGCGCAGCTCGACCAGACCTCGCCGAGCGCTGACAAGCCCCTATGGGGGGTACCGTTCGTCATCAAGGACAACATCGACCTCGACGGCGTGCCCACCACGGCGGCATGTCCGGCCTATACCTACACCCCTGCGCAAAGCGCCACCGTCGTCGCCAAGCTCGTCGACGCAGGGGCGATTCCGCTGGGAAAGGCGAACCTCGACCAGTTCGCCACGGGGCTCGTGGGGGTGCGCAGCCCCTATGGGGAATGCAAGAATGCCCTCGACCCGCGTCTCATCAGCGGCGGGTCGTCCTCCGGCTCTGCCGTCTCCGTCGCGCTCGGGCTTGCCGCCTTCTCGCTCGGCACCGATACAGCGGGGTCGGGGCGCGTGCCCGCAGCCCTCAACAGGCTCGTCGGCTTCAAGCCGCCGTTGGGCTCGTGGTCGACGAGGGGCGTCGTCCCCGCCTGCGCGAGTCTCGACTGTGTCACCGTGTTCGCGAACACGCTCGAAGACGCGATGACGGTCGACGGCGTCGCGCGCGGCTACGACGAGGGCTGCCCCTACAGCAAGAAGTACGCCGCACCTCAAGGGGCAGCGCTTCCTGCCGCCATCTGCATCCCCGATGCCGAGCCCGAGTTCTACGGTGAGTTCGCGCAGCGCTACCGGGAGGGGTGGCGTGCGAGCCTCGAGCGAATCGGGCGGCTCGCTTCTAAGGCGGGCGTCGAGGTGCGCACGATGGACTGCTCGTATCTGAACAAGGCGGCGTCCGTGCTCTACGACGGGCCGTGGGTTGCCGAACGCTGGGCGGACCTGGGGGGCTTTGTGGAGGCGCACCCGGGCGAGGTCTTTCCCGTTACCGAGAAGATTCTGCGCAGTGGCGCGCGCGACGGGCTCTCGGCAGAATCGCTGTTCAACGCGATGCACTTTCTCCAGGAATGTCGTCACCGGGTCAATGCGGAGTTGGATGATGCGGTGCTCGTCATGCCGACCTGCGGTGGCACGTTTACGCGGGCCCAAGTGGATGCCGATCCCATCGCGGCCAACTCCAAGATGGGCCTCTACACGAATCACTGCAACCTGTGCGACCTCGCGGCGCTTGCCATTCCCGGCGATGACTCCTATCCTGGGCTTCCCTTCGGCATCACGGCGTTTGCCCGTGCAGATTCCCAGCGGCTCCTCGAGGGCTTTGCACGAGCCTATCGAGCCTCTGCGTGCGTGCGGGTGGCGGTATGCGGCAAGCACATGCGAGGATTCGAGTACCATGCCCAGCTCCTCGACGCGGGGGCCGAGTATCTCGGGGCGTATGCCACTGCCCCCAGCTACCGGCTGTTCGTTCTCGACGAGAAGGCGCAGCGTCCGGGGCTGCTCAAAGTACGGGAGGGCGGTGCGTCTATCGAGGTCGAGGTCTACGCGTTTCCCGCTTTGGACTTCGGCGCGTTTGTCGAGCGTATCCCCGCCCCGCTCTCGTTCGGAAAGATCGAGCTGTCCGACGGCAACGTGGTAGAAGGCATGCTCGTCGAGCGCGCGTCGGTGCTCGACGAGGCGGGGACGACGCTCGAAGGCACCGTGGAGATTACGGCGCAGGGTTCGTATCGCTCCTGGGCGGCGCAGGAGCCCTGAGCGCGGGCCTTTATCGGAGACCAAAAAGGTAGGCTTTAAATTCCCCTAAATTAGTAGACTTGTATTATCATCTGAATCCACATCGCCATACGGCGTTGCGAATTCAAGGTGATGAGAAGGGAACCAACGATGGCACGAGTTTACAATTTCTCCGCCGGCCCGGCAGTTTTGCCCGAGCCAGTGCTGAAGCAAGCAGCCGACGAGATGCTGGAGTATCAGGATTCCGGTATGTCCGTCATGGAGATGAGCCATCGATCTGCCGCCTTCACCGACATCATCAAGACCGCCGAGGCCGATTTGCGCGAGCTCATG